>JAWOIR010000022.1:0-3273 GCA_046484545.1 Anaerolineales bacterium | reverse complement strand
ATCAAATTTCCGGGTTTTTCTTATGGGCCGCGAAGCGGCCATACACCGATAAGACAGTCAGGAGACTTGTCGTGGAAATTCCCAAAGAGCCAGGATTTAATCGACGCCGCAGCAATTCCAAAAAAGTTCATTTTAGATTTGGGCTTGCTGTCAGCGCGGATTAGCCGCAAAAAAAGCCGCCCTGGCCGGATTTTTCGGCAGGGCGGCTTTTTTACAACCCATTAAACCAGAGCTGTCAGTTCGGTGGCGGTGTAGGGTTTTAGCACCACGTTGGTGAACCCCTGCTGGCTGAAGTGATTGACCGCCTCGACGCTTGGCGCGGCGGAAAGCACGGTCGTTTTGTCTTCCAGTTTGTGCTCTTTGATTTGCGCGAGTATCTCTTCCATCTGTATGCTGAACAGGGCTTCATCCAGCAAGATAAGGTCGGCGGCTTCAATGTTTTTTGCGTGGGTGACGTGATGTCCGGCGGCGGTCAGAGTCTCGATGGCAAAGGCGGCCCAGCGGTCTTCGTCGTCAATGAGCAGGATATTTTTTGGGTCGCTGGTCAGCAGGGCGCTTTCGGCGTTGGCGGCGGGCAGCCAGATAGCGATGACGGTGCCGCGTCCTGGCGCACTGTCTACATTGATAACGCCATGGTGCTGATTGACAATCAGGAGCGTTGCCGGCAGGCCCAGTCCGGTGTGGTTCTCTTTCGTGCTGACGAAGGCCGCCCATACTTTCTCTTTCATATCCTCCAGCATGCCCTCGCCGTCATCGGCAATCTCGATGGAGACCTGGTTGTTGGGCGCGGGGGCGATGTGGACGTAAATGCGTTCGGCGTGCGCTTCTATCGAGTTTTTCATCAGGTTGTAGAAGGCGCGCACCATCTGGGTGCTGTCGGCTTCGATGTGGGGCGTGTTCTCTTCGACCTCGATTTTGACCAGGGCTTCGGGTAGGCCGAGTTGGGATGCGGCAGCGCGCACCAGGTCGGAGGCCATGACCGGTCGGGTTTGCGGTTCGCGGATGGGGCCGAGCAGGTTGTCTTTGACCTCTATAATCAGGCGCACGCTTTCAGCGAGCAGTTCGAGGTCTTCTCCGTCAATGTTCCCGCTGGGGGCGTCGATTTGCAGGCGTTCGATGGCGGTGGTCATCGGCAGGGCTTTGTTGCCAATCCAGTGAATGGCCTGGGTGGTGGCGGCGGTCAGGGCTTCGTAGGTCTTGACGCGCAACAGCGATTCGTTGGCGCGCTGCAATTCCTGAAGCAGGTGGGCGTTATTAATGGCGACGGCCAGTTGGTCGGCCATGGTTTGCAGGGTCAGGATGTCTTCATCGCTGAAGGCGCGCTCTTCGGTGCTTTGGACGGTGATTGCCCCAAGGACTTTATTGCCAACGACCAGCGGCAGGGCCATTTCGGAGCGGGTAAGCGGCAGGTAGGGATTTTTGAAATGCTCGGCGTCTTCGTCCACGTCCAGGGCGATGCGCGCCTGGCGGTTGTTGATGGCCCAGGCAATCATCGAGTGTCCGCCAACTTCGAGCCGGTAGCCATCGGCAATCATGCCTTGTCCGGCTTCGCCGCGTCCGGCGCATAGCAGGGCGGTCAGACCGCTCTCGTCAAGCAGGAAGACGCCAGCATAGTAAAAACCGTAGGCATCGCAAATGATGTCGACGGTTCGGGGTAACAGTTCGTTCAGGTCGAGGATGGATGTGACCTGCTTGCCCACCAGGTTTGCGGCTTCGAGCAGTCGGACGCGGCGTTCGGCTTTTTCCAGTTCGCTTTGGGATTGCGGGGTCATCATGATTGGCCTCCACTAAGAATAGATTGAATTTGTTCGAGGATGTGCTGTTCACGGCCCTTAACATTGAACCCGCGCGCGCCGCGTTTGGCGGCTTCACTGGCGCGGGTTGGGTCGTCGTAGGCGCTCAAAATCAGGACGGGCATTTCAGGCCAGGTTTCGTGAATTTTTTCGAGCAAGTCCAGGCCCGCATCCGGCGCGGGTGTGCCGCCAAAGCCCGGCATATTCAGGTCGAGCAGGGCCAGTGCGAAATCGCCGGGGTTGCTGTTGAGTAACTGCCAGCCTTGGTCACAACCGGGTGCTGTTTCAACTTCGTATCCGGCGCGCACGAGAGTCTTTTGCATACTGCGCGCTACGGCGGCTTCGTCGTCGACAATCAGGATTTTGGGCATATCGACTCCTTGAAATAAGATGGCGTTGTAATTATTGATTATCAGTACTTCACGAAAGTTGGAAGAATTTCCGATTTTTGGTGTGAGTAGCGGGCGTACGCCCGCTACTCACACCAAAAATCGGGCTACCTGCAAAACATTCGCGACCTACTGATTATTATATCCCAACCTGGCGACTGCGGTACATGCCATCAATTTTTCGGATTTTTCTTGTGGGTGGCGACGGGTAGTTCAACTGTGAATGTCGCGCCTGCGTCGGGATTTGATTTGACCGAGATTTTGCCACGCGCCTGGTTGACGATTTCCATGCAGGCCGAAAGCCCCAGACCGGTGCCGCCCCGGTTGCCCTTGGTGGTAAAGAACGAAACCCAGATTTTTTCGAGCATGTCGGGCGGGATGCCGGGGCCGTTGTCTTGCACCTGGCTGATGATGTTGCCCTGTTCTTCCTCCAGGCGCATGCGCACCCAGATATGAGCGTTGGGTTGACCGGACATGGCTTCCCAGGCATTTTTGACCAGGTTGTTGTAGACCTGCCCCAGTTGGCGGGGGTCGCCGAGTATCGGGGGCAGGTTTTCGGGTAGTTCGAGGCTGACGGCGTTTTCGGGTAATCCCATCTGGAAAACTGTGTCGCGTACCAGTTCGGCCAGGTTAATTTCCGTCTCTTGCCTGAGTCGGGCAGGGCCAATCAGGTCTTCCTTGATGTCGAGGATGGTTTTGGCGCTTTGCTCGATGATGTCGAGGTCTTCGAGTATCGACTCCAGGCCGAGGGGCAGGGGACGGTCAGGGAGCGGATGGGCGGGACGAGCCGCTTCCAGCGTGTCAAAAATTTCCTGCGCGGCGGCCCAGCCGGGGTGGGCGCGCGTCTTTTCATCCGCCGAAGCGAGAAGCGCCCGAAACAGGGCGGCCATTTCGAGCAGGTCGTCGCGTACCCGTCCCGCGCTGGCCGGGATGGGCGCGGCTTTGTTGCCGACCCAGTGGATGGCTTCGCCGGTGGCGGTGGCAATCGCCTGGAAGGTTTTGTTGCGCAGGATTTCCTGGTTGGCCTCGTTCAGGTCGCGCAGCAGGATGGCGTTGTTGACGGCGATGGCGGCCTGGTTGGCCAGAGTTTG
>JAWOIR010000454.1:0-6668 GCA_046484545.1 Anaerolineales bacterium | reverse complement strand
CCGTCATCGAAGACCTGGGCATCGACCCGGCCAGGTATAATGTCAACGGCGGCGCAATCGCCCTGGGTCACCCGCTCGGTTGCTCCGGCGCGCGCATCCTGACCACCCTGCTGCACGAAATGCGCCGCCGCGCCAACGTGCGCTACGGCCTGGCGACCCTGTGCGTCGGCGTCGGTCAGGGCGAAAGCACGATTGTTGAAGCCTTGTAATATTCAAGCCCTTCGACTATGCCGCAAAACCTGCGGCTCCGCTCAGGACTTACTAAAAAAGGATTTGAAAATGTCCACTCGATTAATGTTACTCTTACCCCTGCTCCTGATTGCCCTCTTTGGCTGTTCCCCCGCCATAGATGGGATTCAATCTCCCGAAGGCCTGCCCGGCCTTACCGAAACGCCCTTCCAGCCCGAGGGCGAACTCACCCCCCTGCCCGAACTCGGACTCGTCACCCCCGGCGTCCCGGATGCTGAAACGCCGCCCTCCTCGGCCCTGAGTTTTGACCAGTTACGAAATGCCGAATACCGCACCCTCGGCCTGTACGACAGCACCGTCCAAACCTTCCGCCTGGAAGACGGCCTGTACCGCGTCGGCACTGACCCCGCTGCCGAGAATTACATGGCCGTCAGCCTGATTGAGCCATACGCCTTCGGCAACCTGAACAACGATGAATTTGCCGATGCCGCTGTCATCCTGGTCGAGAATTATGGCGGAACCGGCCAGTTCGTGCATATTGGCGCAGTGCTTAACCGCGACGGCCAGACCGTCCATGCCGATTCCTTCTTCCTCGGCGACCGGGTGGCGGTCAACGCCCTCGGCATCCAGAACGGCGAAATCGTGGCCGCGCTAACCGTCCACGGCCCGGAAGAACCGGCCTGCTGCCCCACCGTCCCGGCTAACATTCACCTGCGCCTGATTAATGATAACCAATTGGTCGTCACCCGTTTCACCACCCAAACCCCCGCCGGGCAGGAACGCGCGATTAATATCCGCGCCCCGCTCAGCGGTTCAGAAGCCAGCGGCTCCATCACCATCAGCGGGGACGTGACGATCGCGCCCTTTGAGAACAACCTGATTTACACGGTTTATGACAGCGAATACCAGCAAATCGCGCAAAGTTATCTGACCGTTGACGCTCCAGACCTGGGCGCGCCCGGCGCCTTCACCCTGACCCTCGACCTGGCAAGCCTCGGGCGCACCGGCAATATTTATGTCGAAATCAGCGACATCAGCGTCGCCGATGGTTCAACGATTGCGCTGGCACAAATCCAACTTATCGTCCGGTAACTTTGTCTTGGTTCTCCCTGACTATCTTATCTGTATGACCGCTTTGCTGCCCACAAGAAAAAATGGAAATTTGATATTCATGCCTGCTTCGCAGGCATGAATATCAAATTTCCGGCTCTCCTCGTCAGGCAGCCTCACCTTCGCCAGCGCTGTCCATTGACTGCAAAGCCAGATAACGCTCGCCAAATTTTTCGATTTTTTCGACCTCCAGGTCGAACTGGTCATAATGGCGCTCTTCGTCGTCCACCAGGGCCTCGAACACTTTTTTCGACCCGGCATCGGCATTCGCCGAGCACTCATTGGCCCACAGGTTGTAATCGCGGGCGCTTTCCTGCTCCATCTGGCGCGCTTTTTCGAGCATGGCCTTGACATCCTGGATTTTCTCCACGGCAACAGCCGGGGTCATCTCGACATCGCCATTCAAGAAGAGAATGCGTTCAGCACAGCCCTCGACATGGTGCATTTCTTCGACAGCAGTGCGCATGAACAGACCTGCGAGTGAGCCATAGCCCTGGTCTTCGCAGTGAAAGTGGAAATACATGTACTGGTGTATTGCGGCCAGCTCATCGGCAACCGCCTTATTGAGCAATTCAATACTTTTCTCGTGCATACTGACATCTCCTTTGTTGATGAAATTTTTCACACTATAATTATACCCCTATCTACGGCAGCAAAACCCTAAAGGCTCTTTAGGAATTCCCGTGATAAATCCCCGCATTTTGGGTGTGAGTGTGCGCGCGCTTGCGGCACACTCACACCCAAAATGCGGTCTTATTTACGACAAATATCAGAGAACCCCCTAAAGGCCCAGCAAGTTGAACTTTCTCCCATCCCCCCTGCCCCCCTTCCCGCTGGGAGGAGGGCAGGGGGGATGGCCTATTGCGGCTACACATGTGCCGCCGCAATAGGCCATTTCGCGGAAATCTCCGCGCCCCTTGAGCGATACTTCTCAAAAACGCAAAAGACGCGCCCCCGCAGGCGCGTCTTTCTCGTACTGTCCAGGAGGATGGACAATTCGGTCAAGTACAGGCATGGCAAACACAGCGGCGGCGCAAAACGCCCCGCCGCCACCCCTTTTTCAGGGCAGCAACAGACTGATACATTGCCGGTCAGCCAGGCAGAAAAATATTAGCGGCGATTGCGCAGGAAGGTCGGAATATCCAGGTCTTCCTGGTAGGTGGTCTGTGGTTTAAATTCTGGCTGCGGTGGAGGTGGCTGAACCGGCTGGGCAGGCGCAGATTGTGAAGCCGCCTTTGCACCAGGAGCCACAACCGCCGCTTCAGCCGGACGCTGCAACTGCACCGCTATCGGGCGCTGGGAGTCAACCTGCGCGGCGGGCCGCTCGACAATCCGGCGCGGAATACCGGCCCGCTCGAAACCGGTCGCAATCACGGTAATGCGAATTTCGTCGCCCATGTTCGGGTCGATGACCGCACCGAAAATCATGTTGACATCCGGGTGCGAGGTCTCGCGGATGATGGCCGCGGCCTGGTTGACCTCGAACAGGGTCATATCCGGGCCGCCCGTGACGTTGAACAGCACGCCGCGCGCGCCATCGATTGTGATGTCGAGCAACTGGCTCGAAATGGCCTGCTCGGCGGCATGACGGGCACGCTCATCGCCTGCCGCGCATCCAACCGCCATCAGGGCCGCGCCGCCCTCCGACATGATGGCCTTGACATCCGCAAAGTCCAGGTTGATGAGGCCGGGCACGGTAATCAATTCCGAAATGCCCTGAATACCCTGGTGCAAGACATCATCCGCCAGGCGGAAAGCGTCATTCAGGCTGGCGCGCTTGTCCACAATCTGGAGCAGACGGTCATTGGGAATGACAATCAGGGTGTCGGCATGTTCTTTCAGGGCATCCATGCCCGCTTCGGCGGATTGCTGGCGTTTCGCGCCTTCAAAGGTGAAGGGACGGGTGACAACGCCAATTGTCAGCGCGCCACACTCTTTGGCAATTTGGGCCACAATCGGTGCCGCGCCCGTGCCGGTGCCGCCGCCCAAACCGGCGGTGACAAAGACCATGTCGGCATTTTTCAGGATGGCATATAGCGATTCCGCCGATTCTTCGGCGGATTTGCGCCCGGTTTCAGGATTGCCACCCGCGCCCAGGCCTCGGGTTAATTTCTCGCCGATGCGCACCTTTTGGGGTGCTTTGGCGAGCGTCAGGGCCTGGGCGTCGGTATTGACGGCAATAAATTCGACTCCCTGAATGCCTTCTTCAATCATCCGGTTGACAGCATTGGTTCCGCCGCCGCCAACGCCGACAACTTTGATACGGGCAAAGGTATCACCATGTTTGTTGGGTTCCATAAGTTCCTCCTGGTTTGAATGTGTTGCATTGTTTTCTGAATAAAAGTTGTTCTGACTGGTGCGCGGCTGTTTCGGCGCGTTCACAATTACGGGAGCAGACGTTTGAGCAGGTTCTTCATGGTTGTCCAATTTCGACCTTCTCCTTTCTGCTGACCGCGCGTTTTGTGACGCGGCATTTCGCTGGCGGGAAGCGATTGCAAAGCCGCCGCCCAGTACAACAACCCCACGCTGGTGGAGTAAGCGGGTGAATTAAGTTTGTCTGCCAGGCCGCGAAGTTTTTCGGGCTGGGCAGTGCGCACAGGCATATTCATAACGCGGCTGGCAAGGACGCGAATGCCAGGCAGCAGGCTGACGCCGCCGGTCAGAATCATCCCGGCTGGCAGCAGGCCGTCGTAGCCCGAGCGCTTGATTTCCTGCAAGCACAGGTCGAACACCTCTTCGACGCGCGCCTCGATGATGTGGGTCATATCCTGGCGTTTAATGCGCACCGGCTGGTCTTCGCCAAAAGGGGTGACGGTGAAGGATTCGTCAGCCAGTACTTCGGCTCGCAAGGAATGTCCATATTGTTTTTTGGCATCCTCAGCCTTGTCAATGGGCAAGCGCAGACCGTGAGCGATGTCAGCAGTGATGTGATTGCCACCAACCGCCAGCACCATGGTATGCCACACATCGCCATTGACATAAATCGCAAGGTCGGTTGTACCGCCGCCCATATCGCAGACCACCGCGCCCATCTGGCGTTCGGTATCTGTCAGCACCACTTCCGCCGAGGCCAGCGGGTTAAGCACAAACTGGGCCACCTCGACCCCGGCGCTGGCAACCGCCTGGCGGATGTTTTCAATCGTGGCTGAAACAGCGGTGATAACGTGCGCCTCGACTTCGAGACGGTAACCGTGCATGCCCATCGGCTGGTGAATGCCGTCTTCGCCGTCCAGCACAAACCCGCGCTGAATGACGTGGATGATTTCACGATTACTCGGAATGGCTACCGCGCGGGCGGCTTCCAGGGCGCGCTCGATATCGTAATCGTCCACGACATCGTTGGAGACTGCCACTACCCCGCGGCTGTTGACCGAGGAGACATGCGCCCCGGCCAGGCTGACCAAAGCCGAATCGATTTTGAAGCCCGAAGTATGCTCGGCTTTGGCGACCGAACGGGCAATCGCTTGCGAGGCGGCGGTCAGGTCCACAATCACACCTTTGCGGATGCCTTCCGAGGGTTCGACGCCCACGCCCATAATGCGCAGGTTTTCATCATCCTCGACTCGGGCAATCAAGGTACAGATTTTGGTTGTGCCTACGTCAATTCCAACTACGATATCATCCATAAAAGCCTCTGGCTGGGTTACTCATTCAGCACGCCATTAGTCTGCCATGCGATAAAAAGGCGCGGATGGATATTCAACGCTGATAAGTGCAGGTTGAATATTGCGTTTCAGCAGGTATTCCACAAGGGTCAAGTAAACGTTCAGTTTTGTTTGCATATCGTCGCCGCTCTGGCCAAAATAAACCTGCCAGCCAAGCGGGTCCTGCCAGCCAAGCCCGTATTGCGGGTCATAGACCAGGCTCGCGCCTTCGGGCATGGTTGGGTAAAGGGTCATTACAGATTGGGCCAGTTCTGGCGTCATAAAGGGCCGCGCGCCTATGGTTTGGACTTCGTCGGCATTGGGCGGCGGGGGCGGCAGCCCCATCGCCATGACAATCGCCAAATCGTCCGTCGCACCGCGTGGAGGAAAAGAATATCCCTGGGCATCAACCCAGACGATTTGTCCGGCCTGCTCCCAGGCGATGGCAGGCAGGCGTTCCTGCACCTGGATGGTGATTTCAGCCGGCAGGCCGACAGACACCCTGGCGCTGACCAGTTCGGGATAGGAGGCCAGCAGGTTGTACTCGACCTGGGCCGGGTTGACGACGAAAGACGGCTGGTTCCAGATTCCTAGTATCATCTCAATTTCGTCGGCACGAATGCGCTGGTTACCGGTCACGGTGACGTTTTGAACCAGGTAGGCATCGGTGTTGTACATACCGTAAATCAAAAGCAGGCAGGCGGACATCAGCAGGAAAGAAATCCAGCGCGGGCCAAAACCCAGGCGCGGCAGGGTGATTTGCGGCAGTTGGATGGTGCGTCCGCCGCCGCTTCGCGGGATGGCGCGTCCATGGGGCGCGCTCATGGCGATGTCGTAGCGCCGGCGGTGCAGGCGGTCTGTCGAAGCGCGAGTCAGACTGAGGGTGGGTCGCTCCGTCTTTGCCTGCGTGGAAGCCGGCTTGGGCTTGATGGCACGCTGACGCGTGTCCTTGTCCCGCTGCTTCTGTTCTTCCTCCCGGCGGCGGCGAATGGCCTCCGCGCGGGTGATGGTGACTCGGTCGCGGCTCATTCGTCCCTCCGAAATTCTCGCACGGTGCGGTCACGGTCTGCTTTGCGCTCGAATGCCAGTTCAATCAGGCGGTCTACCAGGGCCGGATAGGAAAGCCCGGAGGCCTGCCACAGTTTGGGATACATGCTGATTTTGGTAAAACCGGGGATGGTATTGATTTCGTTCAGGTAAATTGTGCCGGTTTTGGCTTCAATCAGGAAATCTGCGCGCGCCATACCGTAGCAATCACAGGCTTTGTAGGCTTTGATTGCCATCTGGGCAATGGTTTCGGCCTGCTCCGGGCTGAGCGCGGCAGGGATGAGCAATGCTGACGAATCGAGGATGTATTTGGCCTCATACGAGTAAAAATCTGCGCCCGGCACGATTTCACCGGCCACCGAGACCTGCGGGTCGTCGTTGCCCAGCACCGAGATTTCAATTTCACGCGGGTCGTTCACGCCACGCTCGATGATGATGCGGCGGTCAAACTGCGCGGCTTCCATCAGGCCTTCGGCCAGGTCGGAGCGGGTGCGGCATTTGGTGATGCCGACCGAGGAACCCAGGTTACTAAGAAATTTACAAGTAAGAATACAAAAAACATCACACATCAATTCTCAATGCTTGACATGTCTATTGTGCCTCTCCTAGTCATTTTCTGACCTTCTGTTTATTTTCTTCTTTGTTTTTTTCTCTTGTTTTCAGTTGGTGATACTCGTC
>JAWOIR010000391.1:0-4586 GCA_046484545.1 Anaerolineales bacterium | reverse complement strand
GCTGAAAGATAGCCGACCTCCAGGGCCAGTTCCTCGGTGGTTGGCTCGCGTCCGTATTTTTGCACCAGCGAACGCTGAATGCGCAGGATACGGCTAATCGACTCGAACAAATGCACCGGAATACGAATCGTGCGCGCCTGCTCGGCAATCGAACGGTTGATGGATTGGCGAATCCACCAGGTGGCGTAGGTGCTGAACTTGAAGCCCCGGCGCGGGTCGAACTTGTTCACCGAGCGCAGCAGGCCGAGATTGCCTTCCTGAATCAAATCCAGGAACGAAATCCCGCGCCCGATATAGCGTTTGGCCACGCTGACCACCAGGCGCAGGTTGGCGCGCACCAAATCCTGGGTGGCCTCGTCTGCCCGTAACTGGACAATTTTCAGGTCATACAGCAGTTCGTCCTCGACAGGCAAATGCTTCTGAAGCGTGCGCAACGCGGGACAGGTATTGTGCTGTGCGCAATACTTTACCACCCAATCTGCCAGGTCGGGGGGCAGCAAGTAAAGGCCGATGAAAAAGTTGAAAGCATTGGCAGCCAGGTTGTTCCACTCAACGTCGCTCCCCCACTTACCGTTATCGAGAAAAGTGCGCAGGTACGAATGGCTGTCGCTCTCCCAACCCTGGCGCAAGGACTGGGCTTCGGTCAACACCAGTCCCAGGTCGGGTAGTGACACGCCCAGGCGTTTGGCGTCTTCCATGAAGCGCTTCCACGAAATGACCAGTTCGTCCAGCACCGCGCGGTAAACCTGGGTCGCGCTTCCAACCCCCTTGCGCGGCGCGCGCCGTTCGAGGCGTTCCACCAGCCGGTGGGCCTCAATCATGGTCGAAAGCCGGAACTCGCTGTCCGAGTCGAGCAGTTTGACCTTGCCAATTTCGCTCAGGTACAGCCGCACCGGGTCCTGGTGCATCTCGCTGCTCAGAACACGCGCTGCCTCGATAGGCTCGTCATCATCCAGGCTGGCGGCGTCATCCATTGACAGGTCGCTCTCCTCCACATCTGGCGTGAAAGCGTCCAGGTCGTCGTTGGGGGGCAGGGGAATATCCTGGGATTTTGGCTTGCGTGGCATGTTCACTCCCGGCGGTATTCGCTCAAACGTTTTCGAGCATGGTCGATGGCCTGCAAAACACGGGCATATTTCTGGGCGGTCTGGTTCAATTCGCTGGTCTGGTTGTCCTCGGCCAGGAAACGCAACTGGTTGACGCTCTCCGCCAGCACAACCCGGCGCATCTGCAACACCTGGCGGGTTAAATCGTCCAGCAGGCGGTCATCCGCGCCCTTCGGGGCAGGCAGGCCAAGCAATTCCTTGTGCGTCTCGCTCAACTCGTCCACCAGCCGCGCGTGGACAAAAGCGGTCGTATCGGCTTCATCCTGCTCCAGCGAGCGCTGGATAAGCAGCAGGATGGCCTGGTAATCAGTATACTCGAAATCTGCCTGGCCTAATGCGCTTAACCCGGCCTCCTGCAAACGCCGGTCGAGGCGCGGCAACAGGTCGGGGCGGCGCAGGACGGCGCCCAGGCAGGATGCTTCCATTTTTCTATAGGGGGAGACAGGAGAGGGGGTCGCGGCTGGGGCCGCTTCCTGAACCGGGGCTTGCTCGGCCTGTGAGCGGGGGGCGCGGCGGACCGGCCTACCCGTCGCCTGGCCTCCGGTTAAGGTGCGTTCGTCCACCTTCAAGCGGCGCGCCAGCATCTGACGGTAGGAATCGCGCTCGACCGGGCTGGGCAAATCCTCAATGAGCGGAACCATCTGGGCGGCGATTTCAGCCTTGGCCTTGGGGTCGTTTACATCCCGCTCGGCCATCAGCACATCAAGCACATGCTCGACAATCGGCTTGGCGGCTTTTATCAGGCGCGCCCATTCGTCCGGGTCGCGGGCCACGATTTCGTCCGGGTCGAGGTCATCGGGCATGCTTGCCACGCGCAGGTCGGCTTGCAGGCGGGCTTCGTGACGCAGCAGGCCGCGCGCATCGAAGCGGATTTCATCTTCCCTGTCCATGGCTTCACGGGCGGCATCCAATCCGCGCAGGACGGCTTTCTGCCCGGCGGTATCAGGGTCGAGGGCCAGCACGATTTTGCGCGTGAAGCGCTTGAGCAGGCGCAACTGGTCATCGGTCAGGGCCGTGCCCATCGGCGAGACCACGTTCTCGTACCCGGCCTGGTGGACGGCGATGACATCCATGTAGCCCTCGACGATGACTACCTGGTCGGCGGCGCGGATGGGTTTGCGCGCCCGGTCGAGGCCGTAGAGCAGGCGTCCCTTGTCGAACAGGGCGGTCTGCGGCGAGTTCATGAATTTGGGAATGTCGTCGGGGTCGAGGATGCGGCCGCCGAAGCCGGTCATGCGTCCGTTTTCGTCCCGAATCGGAATCATGATGCGGTTGCGGAACTTGTCGTAGTATCCGCCGCTGTCGCGTTCGGAGAGCAGGCCTACGTCCAGCAAGTCCTGGGCGCTGTATTCTTTGGCAGTGAAATGCTTGAGGGTGGCGTCCCATGAATGGGGCGCGTATCCCAATCCCCAGGTCTCGATGGTCTCCATTGTCAGGCTGCGTTTTTCGATCAGGTAGGCCAGGGCCGGTTTGCCGGCCTCGGTTTGCAGCAGTTGGTGGCGGTAAAACGTGACCACGTCTTCGAGCAGGTTCCGCAACCGGTCGTTTTCTTCTCTTTGTTCGGGGTTCTGCGTTTGCAGGCGTTCGAGCGTTACCCCGGCTTTTTCGGCCAGCCTTTGCAGGGCTTCCTTGAAGTCAATGCCTTCCTTCTTCATCACGAATTTGAAGATATCGCCGCCCTCGTTGCACTCGCCGAAACAGCGCCACGTGCCTGTCTCGGGCCAGATGACGAAGGCTGGGGTGCGTTTGTTGTCGTGGAAGGGGCAGAATCCCGAATAATTGCGCCCGGTACGGCGCAATTTGACGCCTGACTCGGCGGCCAGGTCGAGGATATCAAGTCGGGCTTTGATTTCGTCGATAGAGGACATGTTTTTTTTTGGACGAAGGACCAAGGACGAAGGGGTTAGTCTTCGGTGTAAGGAGCCGCTTCATCCTTTATGACATATTTTTCGGGGACAAGCGACTTGCGTAGGTTGTGAAGTTTGGCGGCTAAAGTTTCGGCCTGTTTATAGGCGGTATCCAAGACAGAAGGTTCCGCCAAATACTTTCGGCGTCGAATCAGGTGAATGCAAGCAACTGTTTCAAGCAGGGAGCGAATCGCCATGCTGAGAAATCGCGCCTGCTCTGGGTCACTCTGGCTGGTTGAGCCTTCGGCAATATTCAAACTGATGGATGTTGCGGCTCGTGTCAGTTGGGATTTGAGATTATAGTCTTCAGTGCGCGGCAAAAGGCCGGCCAGGGCATACATTTGGTCAATATAGTCAAGCGAAATGTTCCAGACTTCGAGCTTTTCAAACTTGAACGGCATAGGTTTTTCCTGCTGGCGGCAAATAAAGTCAATTATAGACGAAAGACGGAAGCCGAAGGAAAAAAGACGAAAGACGAAGGACGGAAGACACAGGCTACCAGCCCTCAATCTTCCGTCCTTTGTCCCTTGGTCGTTGGTCTTTCTTCCTCCGTCCTCGCTAAAACCCTTCCAATTTGCTCAAATCTGCAATCCCGTTGGACAAATTGGCGATTTGCCCAACCAGTGCCAGGCGATTTTGCCTGACCGCCTCGTCCTCGTCCATCACCAGCACATCATCGAAGAACGCCGTTATCGCCGGGATGAGTTTCTCGACCGTTTCGAGCAGTTCGCTAACGGTTGAAGGTTGAAGGTTGAAGGTTTGCAAAGTTGTGTGCAATTCTTTTTCAGCAGGCTCAACCAGTTTTTCACTGCTTACTGAATACTGGTCACTGGCAACTCCCGCCGAGCGAGTGATTCTGGCACACCTCGCATACCCGTCCAAAATCGGTGTCCAATCGGGGCGCTTGACCCATTCGGCCAGTTCGCGCACCGCTTTGGCGGATGCGGCTGGATTTTGGGATTGGGCCGTCAAAACGGCCTCGACCACATCGTAGCGGAACCCCGCTTCGCTGTGCTCCGGGGGCTTTCCCGTTTCAGTCAGCAGGACGCGCATGCGACCCGTCAGGAAATCCAGCACCTGGGCCTTGACCTCGTCTGAAACTGGAATCGGCTGAAGGGCAGCGGACGCCTCGACCGCTGCGCGCAGGTCGAAATCGAGGTTGTGTTCGATGAGCGGCTGGACTGTCCCGATGGCGGCGCGGCGCAGGCCGAAGGGGTCTTTGGCCCCGGTGGGGGCCAGCCCGGCGGCAAACAACCCGACGAGCGAATCGATTCGGTCGGAGAGCGCGACGACCACCCCGGCTTTGCTTTGCGGAACCGACTGGTACTGTTCCCCAATCGCCGCCGCCACTTCGGCTTTTTCGCCGCTGCGCAGGGCGTACTCGCGCCCGATGATGCCTTGCAGCGAGGTCATTTCGGTGACCATTTGAGTCGTCAGGTCGGCTTTAGCGAGGAATGTCGAACGTCGAAGGTCAAAGGTCTCGGCTTCGCCAAAGTGAAACATTTTGGCAATTTTGTCGGCCAGTTTTAACATACGCTCGGATTTGTCGTACATCGAGCCGAGCTTGGTTTGG
>JAWOIR010000351.1:0-2972 GCA_046484545.1 Anaerolineales bacterium | reverse complement strand
GATTCCGAAGAAGGGCAGGAATACTGGCTCTCGATGGAACTGGCCGGGCGTTTCGCCGCCGCCAACCACGCCATCATCCACCAGCGCGTGGCCGAGGCGGTTGGGTTGAAAGCCGCGGCAGTGGTCGAGAACCACCACAACTTCGCCTGGGAAGAGACCCTGCCCGATGGCCGCACGGTCATCGTCCACCGCAAGGGCGCGACCCCGGCGGGGGCAGGCGTGCTGGGAGTCATCCCCGGCTCGATGGGCGACCCCGGCTACCTGGTACGCGGCAAAGGCGTCAGCGAATCGCTCGAATCGGCATCGCACGGCGCGGGACGCCTGATGAGCCGCAAGCAGGCGCTCAACACCATCAGCAAACCAGCCCGCGATGCCTACCTGAAAGAGCGCGGCGTGACCCTGCTCGGTGCTGGCCTCGACGAATCGCCGCAGGCCTACAAGCCCATCGAGGAAGTCATCGCCGCCCAGGCCGACCTGGTCGAAGTGCTGGGCAAATTCCACCCGCGCATCGTCCGCATGGCCGATGAAGCCGGGCAGTATTAAGATGCGAAAAAGGCTATTTGGGTAAATCGCCCAAATAGCCTTTTTCGTCAAATTACACTATTCCGCAGAATACTGTGCTGCTTCTTCCTGAACCTGCTTTAACTTCATCACAAGTTTCAAGGCTTCGTTCACCGCTTTTTCGTTCGGGAAAGCCTTCGCAACTTCTGGCTCCAGTAATACCAGGTTAGTGCCGGCCTTATAGCGGTCGGTATATTTGCCGCGCACCCCGTCCTTGAGCAGGGCCTTCAAGTCGTATTCCGGGCGTAGTTCGTCTATGGGTTCATCTTTTTTCTTCATATTGTTTTCGCTCATTTTTAGTTAATTCTCTGGCACTGATAATCCGAAGCCGATCATTTCGGTCGGTGTGGGACACCATCAATAACCTGCGACGATTTGACCAGCCGAGTGTGATATATCGAAATTCAACATCAGAATGGTCTGGGTCAGGAACAGTTATCGCAAATTCGTCGCCAAAAACAGTTGCCGCTTCATTGAATGAGACGCCGTGTTTTTGTTGATTGGCCTGGGCTTTGCGCGGGTCCCATTCAAATTCCATAACGACCATCCTTGCAATAAATATACATCAGTTTTTCAGGTTAGGCAACATTAACACAATCCCGGTCTCGACCTCCCAACCTTTTGATATGTATGGAAGAATTTCCGATTTTTGGTGTGTGTAGCGGGCCGCAAATGCGCGCCCGCTACACACACCAAAAATCGGGTTCCTTGCAAAATATTCGTGAAGTACTGATATTAAGGTTCCGGCGCGGGGTCATAGGGGGTGACAAAGAACGCCCGCCAATCGCCCGGGGCTTGCTCTGAAACCGCCGAAAACTCGGTCATAATGTGAATAAATGTCCGGCCCGGTTTGAGCGGGAACTCGGTTTTATCGGGCCAGATGAAATGCAGCGGGCGCAGCAGGCCGCTTTGGCGTTCCCATTCGCGATTGGCGGTGCTCCAGCGGATTTGATACATTTGTCCATCGCGAAAAGCGAAAGCGTAACCCTCCAGGCCGGGGCGCAGGTTGATATCGTACTGGTTGTGGCGGAAAACGTCGTGGGTGGCGTAAATCACGACCACGTTCTCGAAGGCCAGTTGCCGACCGGTTAGCGCGTCGAGGGCCGGGGTGAAGACGCCGCTGTTGTCCTGAAAATCGTTCCAGCGCAAATAGGTGCCTGAAATCGGGTCGTACTGCCATTCGGCCTGGTTGAACTGGTGGAAATAGACCCATAGTTTTTCGGCATCCAGGCCGCCGGGAGGCGGGGCCGGGTCAAACAAATGCCCGGAATAATTGATGGGCCGGTAACTCAAACGTCCCTCGGCCAGCGCGCGCATCTCCGAAGCGGTCAGGATGCCGTCGTTGACATCGTCATCGTCGGTGCCAATCACAATTTTGCATTTGTCCAGGCGCGGCAGAATGTCGTGTCCGGCCCCGGCAAAGGCCAGGCAGCTATACGGGAACATCCTGTTGATGGTCGCATACGTCAGCCGCCCGGAGCGTATCGGCTGCACGCGTCCCTCCTCAGCGGCGGGAGGGGTTTTCAGCGTGACTCCAGCGCTCCATGTACGGGATTCAGCCACCGGGTCGAACGATTCGGTCAGGCCGGTTGCGGGGTCGGCGTCACTGTCGGTGTCATCGTCACCCAGATTGGGAGTCACAAAGTCAAACTTATCCGTCTTTTGGAAATGGATTTGGACGGATTCCGTTATTTCGGCCATATCGAAGGCGAAATAGCCGTTTCCGTCTGTCGACGTTTTCGCGAGCGCGCTACCCGAGGCCGAATCCAATAAACTGACGCAGATTCCGCCCAGGCCCTGTTCCCAGTCATCGAGACGGCTGTCCCCGTTTTCGTCGAGCCAGACACGGCCCCCGAGCCACTCCCCCTGTGGATGAAAAATCTCGTCCCGAGCCGCGCACCCGCCGCTGACGTTGGGCAGCGGGCGCGGGTATTCGCCATAAAAGACACCCAAAAAACGGGTGGTGCCGTAGCCAATGAACATCTCGAAGACCCAATCGGCGAAAGCCGGCCCGGCCTGCGGACGCGCCGAAACCGGGCTGTTGCTAATCGAGACCAGCATGGCCGGCAGGCCGAGCAAGTCCGGGTTGGAGACCGCCCGCCCGGTCAGCGGGTTGACGCCTTCGGGGAAGGAATCGGCATCCGGGCCGAGGGCGGTCCGGTTTAAGCGCGGCTGGGCAGCGGGCGTGAATGTCGGAACGAGGCTGGGCGCTGGTTCGAGGGTTGCAGTTGATGTGCTGGTTGCGGTTGGGGCAAGAGCCGCGATGGCGGTAGGAATGACCTCGGCGCCGGCTTGCGGGGTGCAGGCGGTGAGCAGCAGGGTGGTGATAAGTATACAAATAGTTGAACGTTTCATTGATAACTCATACAGACGGCTTTGTTTTATGCTACACTTGCCACAGGAGCCTTACG
>JAWOIR010000303.1:0-4293 GCA_046484545.1 Anaerolineales bacterium | reverse complement strand
CAGCAGAGCATTGCCGGTGCTGGCGTGCGCTGGCCTGGGCAGGCGCATGCGTGCGATAAAGCGCCCAACGATGACCACCAGAGTCAACAGGCCAAGCGCCATGTGTGCGGCCAACAGGGGAATTTTCGTTGCTTCGTTGGGTTGACCGCTCATGAATTTGCCCAGGCCAAAGGCCGCAAAGACCAGGAGTACGGTCAGCCAGTGCAAACTGACCAGCAAGGGATGGTGACGAGTGGGTTTAGACATTTAGAGCCTCCTTATTTCGACGGGCAAAAAACATCAACCCCAGAATAATCAGCCAGGCTGTCATACGAATGGTCATCGCCATAGTGCTGTCCATCGCTACAACGTCACGATAAGCGATTTGCAAAATGACCATCACCAGGGTATGAACGCCCAGGGTTGCCAGCGCAGCCGGGAAAGCGAGGCGGCTGTTTGTCCAAATCAGCGCGGCGGTGGTGAAAACGGTGATAACGCCCAACGTATAGTTATAGACCGGCAGCCAGTCAATCACATAATAGCCGGGGTCGCTGCCCAGCAAGACCTGCCCACCTGCAAAGACTGCCATTGCGCCGATAATAAAGGCTAGAGCCGCAGCGGTTTTATTCAGAATAGTTTTCATAACTTATTCTCCCTTTGCGCCTAAAAAGATGACGCGGGTTTTGGCGTTCATGCCGCGTAACGTCCCCGTCGGAACGAGTACCGTCGCGCCAGGCTGGATGGCAAAGGTTTCCTCGCCCACCGTCATCAGCCCTTCGCCTTCGAGAAAGTGATACATGGCAACTTCGCCGGAGTGCAGGGGAATTTGCTGACCGGCTTCCAAACCGACCACCAACGCCTTGAACTGGGGCGTATCCAGTATAAATTGTGGCTTGGGGCCATCGGCGGCAAACACCGCCCTGCCCTGGGTGTTGCTAACGTAGATTTCAGACATATTGCGCTCCTTTGGAATATGTCTGACTATATCCTTTTTCCCCACTTTCCGACCCGACTTTTGTCGGCTTTTTGGAGTGAATTTAATCTGTCTGTGGCTTTGCCCGCGCCTCCAGCCCAGCCCGGTTCAAAATGCGAATCTGCTGCCGGTCCATCTCAATCAAGCCAGCCTTCGTCAATTCGCGGATGACGCGGCTTAAAACATCCGGCACGGTACCCAGGCGGGCGGCCAGTTCGGTCTGGTTCGACCAGCGGCGGCGTTCGATGATGTCTTCTTCGGCCTGCTCCAGCAAAATCTTGGCAAAGCGCGCCTCCACCGTTTTCAGTGATAAGTCCGCCGCCAGCATGACCAATTCGATAATTTTGTCGGCCATGTTCTCGATGATTTGCATCGCCGTAGATGGATGCGCCAGCATAATTTCTTCCAGCGCAGAACGAGGAATCAGCCAGATACCCGATTCTTCCAACGCCACCGCCGTAGCCGGGTTGGGACGCTTTGCCAGTACGCCAATCTCATTAAAAATTTCGCCTGCATCAAGGAAGCGCAAGACTTGAGTGCGGCCATCCGGGGCCGTTTTCAAAACCTTGAGCGAACCATATTGCAGGAAGTACAGATTGGTCTCCGTGTCCCCTTCCCAAAAAACGACCGCATCGGGTGAAAATACTTTCCAGCTCGCACTCTGCGCCAGGCGGTTGAGCGTGGCCGCATCCAGGCCTTGCAGGAAGTCAAAGGATTGCAAGCGTTTGAGAAGTATGTCGGACGAAACAATTTTTGCAGTCATGCTTGTAGTTTACTTGTATTTTTCAGTTTTCGTTGGCTGAATATTATGGTTCTCTGATATTTGCCGTAAAGAAGGCCGCATTTAGGGGTATGGGCGCGCGTACGCGCGCCCATACCCCTAAATGCGGGGACTTATCACGGGAATTCCTAAAGAGCCTGACATTTGTCGCTAGACTCGGTGACATTTGACACACCCAATCTCGTTGACAAAATGCCACAATTAAACAGTAAACATAGCCCCCAACATTGCAGCCAAAAAAATAAGGAGTCTCAACTGCGTATTTTTGTATTTAATTTAAACCCATCATACCAAGGAGGTTCAAATGCAAACCTCAACGTTTAACGCGCCTGCCCTTTTCGGAGACCATCATGTCACCGAGGTTAGGCGTCTTTTGTTCGAGGTATCAGGTGTAACGGACGTCTATGCCAGTTCGGCTTTCCAGGCCATCCAAATCACCTTCGACGAAAGCCAGACAAGCCATGAAGCGCTGGCAAAGGTGCTGGATGCGGCCGGTTATCTTGGAGAAATTCCAATGATGGCCGAGGCAAATACGGCGGCGGAGGCGGACAGCGTCTTCCGGCACAGCGCAATTTATGAGACGGTCAAGAAGACTGTCAGTTTCCAGCAAAAGGTTCCTTATAGTGGCCGCCCGCTGTGGAATTGTCCCGGTATGGGTGTGATAAATAAAATGGATGAATAATGTCATTACGAGGGCGATAGTCCGCCTGTCCTGGCTGGACAGGCCAGGGAAGCAATCTCCCGTTTTATGAGGAGATTGCCACGCCGCCTGAGAACAGCGGCTCGCAATGACCATTTACCGGAGGTAATTATGGCTAAAAAACGAGAAATTCAGGAGTACACCATCGATACCGCTGCCCAGAAAATGCTCATCCGGGCGGAGGAACTGGGCATCGATACGGCTTTTTCGCGTGCCGATAGCATGGCCCCGTGCAATATCGGCGGCGCGGGGATGTGCTGCAAGCAGTGCGGTATGGGCCCCTGTCGCCTGACCAAGAGCGGCGATGTGGGCGTGTGCGGCGCGACCATCGAGACCATCCAGGCGCGCAACCTGACTCGCGCCATTGCGGCGGGCGCAGCGGCACACTCAGACCACGGGCGCGATATGGCTTTCACGCTCAAAGCCGTCGCCAACAACGAGACAGAGGGCTACCGCATCAAGGACGTCGCCAAATTGCGGCAGGTTGCTGGTTATTATGATATTCCGATAGACAAGCGCGCCCCGGAGGAAATCGCCAACGACCTGGCCGACCTTTACATCTCCCAATTCGGCCAGCAGCGCGGCGAGGCGGTTCCAGTGCGGCGCGCGCCGAAGAAACGCCAGGAACGCTGGAAGGAGTTGGGCGTCATCCCGCGCGGGGTGGACCGTGAAGTGGTCGAAGCCCTGCACCGCACCCACATCGGCGACGACCAGGATTATGCCCATATCATGACTCATGCCATCCGCACGGCCATGGCTGACGGCTGGGCCGGTTCGATGATTGCGACCGACATCTCAGACATCCTGTTTGGCACGCCCGCCCCGGTGCTTGGACAGGCCAACCTGGGCGTGCTCAAGCACGACATGGTCAATGTGGTGGTGCACGGACACGAACCGACCCTGAGCGAGATGATTGTGGCCGCTTCACAGGACCCGGAAATCATCGAATATGCCAAAGCGGCAGGAGCAAAAGGCGTGCAGTTGAGTGGTATCTGTTGCACAGCCAATGAAATCCTGATGCGCCAGGGTATCCCGGCAGCGGGCAACTTCCTGCACCAGGAATTGTCCATTATGACCGGTGCGGTCGAGGCAATGGTGGTGGATGTGCAGTGTATTATGCAGGCGCTGGTTAGCCTGGCAAGCAACTTCCACACCCAGATTATCACCACCTCGCCCAAGGTCAAAATCACCGGCGCTACCCACATGGAATTCGACGAGCATCACGCCCTGACAATTGCCAAAAATATACTGAAAACCGCCATCGACAACTACAAGAATCGCGGCGAAGTGCAAATTCCGGAAGAGAAGGAAGATTTAATTCCTGGTTTCTCGCACGAGTACATCAACTACATGCTGGGCGGTTCCTACCGTGCTTCCTTCCGTCCACTGAATGACGCCATCATGAGCGGACGCATTCGCGGCGTGGCCGCCATCGTCGGTTGCAACAATCCGCGCTCGAAGCAGGACTACCTGCACGTCAAAGTGGTGCGCGAATTGCTCAAGCAGGATGTGCTGGTCGTGCAGACCGGCTGCGGCGCAATTGCCTCGGCCAAACTCGGCCTGCTGCTGGGCGAAGCGGGAATCGACCAGGTCGGGGCGGGACTGCGTGAAGTCTGCGAGACAGTCGGCATCCCGCCATCCTTCGGCAACCAGCAGACCGGCGGCGTGGTCCTCGACCACGGCGGCTACGACCGCACCGACGTCCGCTTGAACCTGGATCACAGCCTGGGGGCCAACCTCCGCTTCAGCTTCAGCGGGTACCACATGAAGTCGGACCGGGACGAACTACCGGATGACACCTTCTTCCAGCTCGTCCAGCAGGCCCCCGACGTGGACCTGCTGACGCGCGATCCCGACGGG
>JAWOIR010000292.1:0-18455 GCA_046484545.1 Anaerolineales bacterium | reverse complement strand
CAGTTTTTGGGACGCAATCTGAAGCATTTTGCCGGAAATGTCCAGCGCGATAATCCTGCCGTCAAAGTCTGGCTGGCAGAACAGAGTCAGCCCCAAGCGGCCCGTGCCGGTTGCCAGGTCAAGCAGTAGCGGCGCGGACTGAGCGGGTAATTTCTCCAGGATTGGGCGCGCTAGCATGGCTTCGTCTTCAGCCTGGCTGGCCTGTTTGCCTTTGTCGTAGTCGGCAGCCCAGCGGTCGTACAGCCAGCGCTGAATGCGCGGCCCAAGACGCATACCCTCATAAAAATAGATTTCACGGTCGATGAAGTAATATAAAAATGCCAGGAGCAGGCCAGCAAGGACGGGGATTGCGTAAAACATAGGTCAGTCTCCCTGGTCTGGCAAAAGGCTTTCCACCTGACGAACGGAACGAACAGCGTACCCGGCCAGGAAGACGAAGCCACCTAAAACACCAGCCAAAACCAGCATTGTGGAAATGCCGAATAAGTATTCGGCCAACGGTCCGGCGACGAAAATGCCCAGCAAATAAGGAATTTGCACCAATAACTGGCGCGCGGAAAAAACCCGCCCCTGAATGTCCGCTTCCACCTTGGTTTGCCAGATGGCAAGATTGCCGCCTTCGACAATCGGCTCAAAAAAAGCAAAAAAGAAACTGCCAATGGCCCAAACCAGAAAGGTCGTCCCCAGCCCAAGCCAGAGTACCCCAATGATACACGCACCGGCACCTCCGAGCAAGATGCCGTGAACTCTCCTTTTTGGCCCACCCCAAAAGGTGAGTACAATTCCGCCCAAGACACCGCCAACCGCCCCGACAGACTGTACCGAAGCAAGCATACTTTCGCTGTTACCGGTATTGCTCAAAACCATCGGTGCCACCAGGGTTGCCCCAATCGCAAGGAAAAAGTTGCTGACCATGAACAAAATCGTCAGGTCGCGCAAACCAACACGCTCACGGATATAAGCGAACCCGACGCCGATTTCGCGCCAGACATTGCTACGGCTGACCAACCCCACCTGGCTGACCGACGGGGGCGGAATGCGCACAAAAATCAGGGTGACAAAGGCAAACAAAAAGGTTACCAGGTCGAGCAGCATAATACCCTGCATGCCGATGCGCCCCAGCAAACTGGCGGCTATGACCGGGGCCATGATTCCCGAAATCGCCGGGGAAAGCCCCAGCATCCCCTGGGCGTGTCCGTACTTTTGCTTTGGCAACATGGTCGTCACAGCGGCAAGATAAGCGGGATACTGGAAGGCGGTAAAAAATCCGGCCATCGCGCTGATGATATAGACATGCCAGATTTCCAGTGACGAAGCCAGGTACAAAAGCAGGACAACCAGCGTGCCAACCGCCGTGGCCGCATCGCTTAACAACATCACCAACTTGCGGCTCCAACGGTCGACAAAGACTCCCGCCAGGGGCGTGAAAAGGACCGTCGGCAGAAAAGCAAAAAAAGCGACCATAGACAAAGTCGTCGGCTGGCCGGTCTTTTGCCAGGCCCAGATGGTGAAGGCAAACCAGGTCATGGCGCTGCCGAGGATGGACACAGTTTGCCCCATCCAGAGAATCACAAACGATTTGGTCACATTACAATTCTAATCGTCTTTCCGTCAGATACCCCCTGAAAACAGGCCTATATTGCGCGCAACTCCTTACAAAATGATTATATTGGTTTCCCCCGGAAGGCCGCGCTAGGTTTCCATCAATTTATCCACCGCGCAAAAATCCATAAATATCAAGGGAATTACCTTGTCCAGCCCGAGACTCTATTGTATAGTTGAAGATGTAATTGACGGTTCAAAAATCAAAGGGAAAAGTCAATGCAAAATAAGCGGTTTTGTAACCTTTTGCACCTTCCATCCGTCATGTTTGTAAGCATCAAACAGTTGAAAGATAACCTGAATGGATGAAAAATTTCTGATTGAGGCTATCTGGAGGCTGGATGACGACGCATTAAGCAAAGTATTCGAGCAATATGCGCCGCTCATTTTCAAATATGCGTTACGAACATGTCGTGACCCGCTGGAAGCGGATGACGTCGTCGGCGAGGTGTTTTCGCGCCTGGTGGATGGCCTGAGCAAAGGCAAAGGCCCACGCGAAAATCTGCGTTCTTATCTATATCAAACCGCCTATCACATCATTGTCGATAACGCGCGCTCGAGAAAATACTTTGCCGCCCCTGAAGAACTGCTGAACCAAAGCCTGAGCCAAAATCCAACCGGCGAAGCGGCAGAAGAACACCAAAAACTATTATTAATCCAGGCCGCCCTGAACACCGACCTGACAGACGACCAAAAGCATGTCATTGCATTGCGATTTCTCGAAGGGTTTGACGTACGTGAAACTGCTGCAATTCTGGGCAAAGAAATCAACAATATCAAGGTCATCCAGAATCGCGCCATTGCAAAACTACGCCAGGTCCTTGACCAGCCTGCGAACGAGGAACCCTAAGTGAACGAAGATTTCTCATCCAACCAACAAGAAGTGGTTGATTTGCTCGAGAAATTGGGGAAATCGGAAGTAAATTACCCACAAGAACTAATGACGAACGCCCGCGCCGTTTTCCAGTACAAAATTTCGGCTGCCAGGGAAGCGATGGTTGATACCAGCGCGGCACTCAGCGAAACACAGGCTGCCAGTGCTGCCGCTGCTGAAAGCGGCACAACCCTTATCGCCTGGCCAACCGCGCTCAAAATAGCCCTGGCGACTGCAGTGGTCTCGGCAGTAGTCTACGGCGCTTACCTGCTCACAGAGATGTTTGAACCCAACCTCGTCCAGGACGCGCCCACTGCGGTTTATTCCGCGCCAACCGACGATTTGGAAACCGCGACAGAACAACCAAACGTTATTAACTTTATTGAAACACTAATCGCCCCAAGCACCCAGGTCGATAGCGCCCCAGGCATCCAGTCAACCCCGGAACCAGCCTCGGAACGCGAACACCCGGGCAAGCACCTCGGACAAACTCCCGGCCCGCCCAACGCGCCTGGGCTACACAAAACGCCCAAAAGACCATAAGCCTGTCGTTCTCCTGTAAAAAAAAGTCACCTGAAAATTGGGTGGCTTTTTTCTTTGCAATCTGGGGTATGTCCTCAAGTACCCGCAATATAATGGCGGTAGCGCATTCAACGATGTTGGCGACTTGCTGAGCAGCGCGCATCCAAGTGTCAGCTTCGGCGGCATCCGCCATCAATGATGAAACAAGCGCACCCCGGTGAAGGCCATCGTCATGCTGTACTCATCCGCCGCGGCGATGACTTCGTCGTCACGGGTCGAGCCGCCCGGCTCGAAAATATATTTGACGCCCGAAGCGGCGGCACGGTGGATGCTGTCGGAGAAGGGAAAGAAGGCGTCCGAGCCTAAACTGACGCCGCCCAGTTCGTCCAGCCAGGCGCGCTTCTCTTCGGTGGAAAGTTGACGCGGAATCTCGGTGAACAGGTCGGGCCAGGCGGCCTTTTCCTGCGGGGTAACGTCCTCTCGCAGGAACTGGTCAATGGTGTTATCGCGCTCCGGGCGCTTGGTGCCGGGCTTGAAGGGCAAATCCAAAACCGCCGGATGCTGGCGCAAGTACCACAAATCGGCCTTTTGCCCGGCCAGGCGCACACAATGGACGCGCGATTGCTGTCCCGCGCCGACGCCAATCGCCTGCCCGTCCTTGACGAAACAAACCGAATTCGACTGCGTGTATTTAAGCGTAATCCAGGCGACCATCAGGTCGCGGAAAGCAGCGGCAGGCAGGTCGCGGCTCTGGGTGACGATGTTGGTGAAGTCGCCGGGGGTAACCAGCCGGTCGTGGCGGTGCTGTTCGAAGGTCACGCCAGCCACATCGCGGGTCTCAATTTCGGCGGGTTCGTAGTCCGAGTCAATTTTGACGACCGCATACTTGCCACTCTTTTTGGCTTTCAGGATTTCGAGCGCGGCAGGTTCATAACCGGGAGCAATGACCCCGTCGGAAACCTCGCGGGCAATCACGCGGGCAGTCGGCTCATCCACCACGTCAGACAGGGCAATGAAATCGCCGAAGGAACATAACCGGTCGGCGCCACGCGCGCGGACGTAGGCCGTCGCCAGGGGGCTGAGTTCGAGTCCATCCACAAAATAGACTTTTTGCAGGGTCTCATCATCCAATGGCGCAGCCACCGCCGCCCCGGCCGGGCTGACGTGCTTAAACGAAGCCGCCGCCGGTAAATTCGTGGCCTGGCGCAGTTCACGCACCAGCAGCCAGGCATTGAGTCCGTCGAGCAGGTTAATATAACCCGGCGCGCCGCCCAACACAGCAATCGGCAGGTCTGAGCCGTCGCGCATAAAAACCCGCGCGGGGGCCTGTTGCGGGTTGGTTCCATAACGAAGGGGAAGCGTATTCATTTTTCCATCCTGTCGCAAAACTATTCTTCTTCGGCCACCTCGCGCAGCGGACGCCCGGCCACCACCCCGGCACTAATCGCCTTGGCCGCCGCTGCCGAGCGAGTATGAACATCCAATTTCTCAAAAATAGACTTCAAATGGCGCTTAACCGTATTGGTCGTAATCACCAAACTCTCGGCAATCTCTTTGTTGGTCATGCCCTGCGCCAGCAGCACCAGGGCCTCGCGCTCGCGGTCAGTCAACATATCCAATTCCGACAAAATGCCGCGCGCCCGATGGGTCTCTTCGACTGTGCGCCGAAAAGCGGCCCGGTCAAAAGTCTGCTTTTCGAGATAAGCCACAATCGCCTGCTGGTCGTAAGCGCGCTGGATGTCATCCGTCGACGCCACGCCACTGACCACAATGGTCGGGATGTTGGCGGTCTTGGTGCTGGCAAGCAGTTCAAAGCCCTCCAGCGATTCCTCGGTATGAAAAAGACTGCGCGCGGGCGCGCCAGTCAGCGACAAGTCTACCACAGCCAGGTGATATTTTTCGCGCCGCAAACAGCCAATCGCCTCGCCAAAACTGTTACAGGGCCGCACTGCATAGCCCATATCCCCCAGGATTTCAGACAGGATAGCGCGCCAGCCGGCGTCATCCTCCACCAACAGAGCACGCGCCGTTCCCGAAGTCGGTATGGGAGCGGACTCCCCCAGGGCTGCCCCCGCTGACTGTGACCGCTGCGCCCCTGACGCCAAAGCCGGCGGCGCGCTCGCCAGAATGCGCTGAATCATCTCGCGGAACTGGGCGCGGTGGAAATTTTCCTTACGCATGAAGTTATACGCGCCATACTCCGTCAACACGCTGACAGCCAACTCGACGGTGGCATAACCGGTCAGCAGGATGGCACAACAGGCTGGATCATGGCGGCGCAGGGCGTCCAGCACCCGCAAGCCGTCGTGGTTGCGATGGTCACTGCCCGCCAGCGACAGGTCGACCACTGCCAGGCGATGGGAATTCTCGCGCAGCAGGCGGCTGGCCTCGTCAAAATTCCCAGCCAGGTCAACCGTCAAACCGGCGTCGGTCAGCAATTCGGTCAGGATGGACTGCCACGAGCGGTCGTCCTCGACCACCAGGGCGCGTAAGGATGTCGTTGTGTTCATATTGTCTCCTCCGTACCGTCGCTACATGTACTGCCGCTTTCAGGCGGCATTCTCGCGCTACGCTTCTGCGCGCGGCAGGCGCAGGCGGAAGGTCGTGCCGTGCAAGCCGTCGCTCTCGACCGAAACCGAACCGCCCAGGCGGGTCATCAGGGTTTTGACCCACCACAGCCCAAATCCCAACTTACCGGGACGTGATGCGCCGCGCCCGGAGAAATTCAATTCAAAGATATGCTCGTGCAAATGGGGCGGAATGCCCGGGCCGTTGTCACTGACGCTGATTTCGACCCATTTCTCATCCGATTTGCCGCGAATGTGGATTTGCCCCTGCCCGTCCATCGCGTCGGCGGCGTTTTCGAGCAGATTGGTGAACAGGAGCGAGAGCGTCCCGCCACCGGCCATGACCATTGGCAGGTCATCCAGCAACTCGCAATGGACATAAATCCCCGGCGGTAGTTGGGTGGCCTGGATGGCATCCTGAATGCGGGCCGCCACCAACACCGGCTCCAGCCGAATCGGACGCAGGTGCTGCAGGCTGTCGCGCACGCTTTGCATGGCTTCCGCCGCGCAGCGCTCGATTTCGTCAAGGTTATGCGAGAGATACGGATTGGCCGCCAAAATGTCCTCGCATTTGTCCTCGATTCCCTGGATGCGCACCGGGATTGTGCCAACTTTGTTGTTCAAATGATGCAGTAAGTTGGATGTAATATCGCCAACCGCCGCAAAAGTCTCGGCAATCGCGCGCTGTTCCTGGGCAGCAAGCAGGGCCTCCTGGCGGGCGGCATTCTGGTAGGCCAGCACGGCGTAATCGGCCAGGCAGACCAGCACCTTCTTATCCCATTCCGATTCGGCAAAATGGCCGGTAGCCGCGCTGGAACTGTAAACGCTGAACGCGCCGATGGGCTGGCTGCCATCCCCCGGCACCAACGGGACAATCAAGGCCCGCGACCAGTTCTGCGACCGGGCCAGGTCAGGGCGGTGGAAACGCGAGTCGGAGCGCAGGTCGTGAGTCACCAGCGGTTTTCCGCTGCTTACCACTTCGCCGGTCAGGCTGCCATGGAGCGGAATCCGCTCCCCGTGCTGATAGCCGCCGGAGGCGACATCCAGGGCCAGTTCCTCGCCGCGCAGCGACCAAATCGAACTGGCTGAGGCGTCGAGCAGGTCACAAGCCAGTTTGGCGAGGTGATGCAACACCTTTTGATAGGGCTGGGTCAGCAGCAGGCGCGCTACTTCCTGCAAGGCGTCCAGCAGGCGCACTTCCTGAATCGCGATCACGGCCTGGGTCGCCAGGGCTTGCAACAGGTGACTGTCATCGTCACCGAATCCGCCGACCAGCGGACTTTCCAGGTTGAGGACGCCCTCCAGCCTGCCGCTGGCCCCAATCAGCGGGACGGCCAACTCGGAACGCATCTGCAAACCGGCATCCAACGGATAATATATCTGCGACCAGGGTTCAGCGCTCAGGTCGGCGATGCAAATCGGCTGGCGATTGCGCGCCACCCACGACATGACACTGTTGGCATTGACCGGCAAGGCCTCCACCAGCGGACGGTTCAAATGCTCCCCGGCAATGGCGCGCATAATCAGGAATTCACCGCTGGGGTCGAGCAGGCGGAAAATGCCATATTCGGCCCCGGTCACTTCGAGCGCCATTTGCAGGATGGCCTTGAGCGTGTCCTCCAACCTTAAACGGGATGAAATCAGCAGTCCGGCGCGGCGCAGGCGGTTGAGTTCGTCTTCCTTACGGGTCAGGTTTTTCTGCATCCGCGCCAGGTGATGGGCATGGTAAATCGCCATGGCCGCCAGGTTGACGAAATTATCCAGCATGAGCAGTTCCAACTGGCTGAACGGACGCTCGTCGAGCAGGTAGACGTACAGCACGCCAACCGGTTCATTGGCTACAACCAGCGGGAACACGCACATCGATTTCGCCCCCGCCTGGGCGCGAACGGGATGAATCTCGGCGTCAGCATCTTCCTGCGAGAGCACCCGGCGCCGGTCGCGGATGGCGCGCATCCCCAGTCCGGCCGGGCGCGGCTGGTCGCCGGTGGCCGATTGGTCCCACTCACCCGCCGAGACGCGCGAATCAGGGTCAAAGGCCGCGATGCGGGCGTCGTAACTGTAAATTACCGCTGAAGCCCCTGGCACAACGCGGGTGGCGCTTTCGACAATCATCTTCAAGGCCGTCTCGACGCTAACCGCGCCATCCTGCCCGATGTGATTCATCGCCTCGCCAATCTGGTTCAGGCTGGCGAGGGCATCCAATAAACGTGGGTCTGGCTCGGTTGGGGGCATTCGGGCGTCCATAAAGGGAATTGTATCATCGGGTAAAAAATGCCACAGAGAACACAGAGATTATAAGAAAAACTCTGTGTTCTCTGTGGCTTCCGTCACAGAACGAGTGTTTTACACGTCAAAATACAGGCTGAATTCGTAGGGTGTCGGGCGCAGGCGAACCGGGTCGACCTCGACCTGGCGCTTATAAGCAATGTAGGCTTCGAGCAAGTCGCTGGTGAAGACATCACCCTTGAGCAGGAACTCGTAGTCTTTTTCCAGTTCGTTCAGCACCGCTTCAAGCGAGGAAGGAACCTGCTTGATGAGTTTGGCTTCTTCGGCGGGCAGTTCATACAGGTCCTTGTCCGAAGGTTCACCGGGGTCAATGCGATTCTGGATACCGTCGAGGCCGGCCATCATGATGGCGGCGAAACACAGGTACGGATTTGAGGAGGCATCCGGGGCGCGGAATTCGACGCGCTTGGCCTTGCTGCTCTTGGTGACAGGAATACGGCAAATGGCCGAGCGATTGCGCTGCGAGTAAGCCAGGTTGACAGGGGCTTCAAAGCCTGGAACCAGGCGGCGGAAGGAGTTGGTGGTCGGTGAAGTCAGCGCGAGCAGGGCCGGGGCGTGCTTCAGCAGGCCGCCGATGTAGTACTTAGCCGTTTCAGAGAGACCTGCGTATCCGCTGGCATCGAAAAAGACGTTGGTGTCGCCCTTCCACAGGGACGAGTGGACGTGCATCCCGGAGCCGTTGTCGCCAAAGAGCGGCTTGGGCATAAAAGTAACAGTCTTGCCATGATTGCGGGCCACATTTTTGGCAATGTATTTGTAGACCAGCAAATGGTCGGCCATGCGTGTCAGGGTATTGAAGCGCATGCCCAGTTCGGTCTGCCCGGCGGTGGCGACTTCGTGGTGATGCACTTCCATCTCCACGCCCGCCTCTTCAAGCGCCATGATAATCTGTCCGCGCACGGTGCTCAGAGTGTCGGTCGGCGGGACGGGGAAATAACCGCGCTTGGGCAAAATCTGGCCACCGAAGTTCTTGCCGTCGGCGCGACCGCTGTTCCACCAGCCTTCGACACTGTCGATTTCGTAGAAAGCCTCGTTGGTGTTGCTGGCGTAGCGAACATTATCGAAGATGAAGAATTCCGCTTCGGGGCCAAAGAAAGCCGTATCGGCGATTCCGGTCTGCTTGAGGTAGGCTTCGGCTTTCTTGGCGACATAGCGCGGGTCGCGGCTGTAGGGCTGGAGCGTAATCGGGTCGTGGACATTGCAGGTCAGCACCAGGGTCGGGATTTCAGCAACCGGGTCAATGAAGGCCGATTCGGGGTCGGGTAGCAGCAGCATGTCCGATTCGTGAATTTCCTGAAAGCCGCGAATCGAGGAACCGTCGAAGGGCATGCCCTCACTGAACAGGTCTTCGTCCAGGCGGCGAACGGGAATGGTGAAGTGCTGCCAGGTTCCGGGCAGGTCGATGAAACGAATGTCAACCATCTTGACGTTCTTGCCCATTTCGATGACATCTTTAACTGTTTTAGCCATTGGTATTTCTCCTTCTTTGAGTTGGAAAATGATTCAAGATTGCTTCAATGTCCAAGATTATAGTTTTGCAGATATGACCCGCCCATACCCCAAACGGGTAGTATTTAAGACATGAAGAACCCGAAAAAATGATGCTCATGCGTGCTTCGCACGCATGAGCATCATTTTTTCGGCTCTCCGACAATGTTTTATTAAGCTGTTGCAACCACCCCTACGACAGCCAGGAAATGCGCCGCCGCACCAAGCAAAACAAAAATGTGCCAGACTTCGTGAAAACCAAATTTACCCGGCACGAAGTCGAATATTTTAGTCGCATAGACGACCGCCCCCAGGCTGTAAATCACGCCGCCCACAATCATCCACATCAGACTGAAAGCAGGCAGGGCAGTAAACATCTCACCAGCCGCCAAGACGCACAGCCAGCCCATCAGCAGGTAAATCACTGCTGATACCCAGCGCGGCGCACCCATGTAAAACAATTTAACAATGATGCCCACAAGCGCAAAAGTCCACACAATTGCGAGCATTCCCCAGCGAAAAAACCCTTCAAAAGCCAGCAGGCAAAAAGGGGTATACGACCCGGCAATTAGCAGGTAAATCGCTGAGTGGTCGAGTTTACGCAGGGCGGCAGTCACTTTCGGCCCGGCATTGACCAGGTGATAAGTGGCACTGGCCGAAAATAATCCAATCAGGCTTAATCCATAAATCAACACGGCAGCTATTTTCTCAACCCCCGGCCAGCCCATTACCAATAAAACAATTTGGCCGACCAGCGCGGCAATCGCACCGCCCAGGTGCATCAATCCGCTGACCGGTTCGCGTAATTTAGAAAACATGTTGGTATCATCCTTTCGTTTGTTTCAGTGAATGGATGATACCCGCAGCCAGGGTTTCGCGCCTATCGGCTGGCTAACAAGCGGGTATCAGGTTTCTATTGACACGCCTCCCCAAAAACAGTATAAGAAACAGGATGAAAACCAAACTCACCCTCCTGCTCGGCCTGATTCTCGCGCTGGCAGCCTGCAACATCCCCTGGCCTGCGCCCCAGGCTGAAGAAATCCTGCCCCCCCAGCAGCCCCTTCCAACGGCCAGCCAGACGCCGACTCCCCCGCTGCCGGCCAGCACCAGCAGCGACCCAACGGCAACTCCCTTCCCAACCCTGCGCGTCAGCAGCGGCGAAAAAGCCATCTTTCTTGGCGACTACGCCCGCGCGCGCGATGAGTTTCGTCTTTCGCGGGGCAGTAACGACCCGGATACGCGCGCCGCAGCCCTGTGGGGGTTGGGAAAAACCGAATTTCTCGCCCAAAACCACCGCGCAGCCCTCGACAACCTGCGCGCACTGACTCAAAACCACTCCAACCACGAACTGGCCGCCTACGGATGGTTCCTGCTCGGCGAGACCTATTTCATCCTCGAGCGTTATGACGAATCCGAGCGAGCCTATCAGAACTACTTAAACTTGCGCCCCGGCCTGCTAGACCACTACACGCAAACCCGGCGAGGGAATGCGTTGCGTGCTTCCGGCAAGCCGCTCGAGGCTATCGAAGCCTACCAGGCCGCCATCGAAGCCGGGACAAACGACCCAATTCCGTTACAACTGCAAATTGCCCAGGCTTACACCGCCTCCGGCAACCCGCAAACAGCCCTGATTCTATACGATGAAATCGAAGCCGCCACCAACAACGATTACGTCAAGGCCCAGGTTTACCTGCTGGCAGGTCAGGCTTATATGCGCATGGGCGATAGCGCCTCCGCTTATGAAAAATGGCAGTTCACGGTTAACAACTACCCACTGGCCTACGATTCATATTCCGCACTGGTCGGGCTGGTCAATGCCGGGGTTCCGGTCAATGAATACAATCGCGGACTGATTAACTACTTCGTCGGCCAATACCCGCTGGCCCTGGCCGCCTTCGACCGCTACATCCTGGCCGATCCATCCCACGATGGCTCTGTCCTGCACTACAAAGCCCTGACCCTGCGCGAACTGGGGCAGCACACCGAAGCAATTGCTGTTTGGGATGAATTCATCCGCGCCTACCCGGCCAACCGCTTTTGGGCTACCGCCTGGGAGCAAAAAGGCTTCACGCAATGGGCCTATCTGAACGACCATGCCGAAGGGGCAAAAACCTTTGAAGATTTTGTCAGCTTTGTCCCTGGCTCGCCCTTCGCCGTTTCCTACCTGATGAACGCGGCCCGCATCAACGAGCGCGGTGGAAACCTGGAACGCGCCGCCGAAGTCTGGGAGATGGTCGCCCTGCAATACTCAAGCGACCCCGAAGCCAGCAACGCCCTCTTCCTGGCCGGGATTGCCCACTACCGCCGCGGCGATTTCGAGCGCGCCCAGGATAACTTCCAGCGCGCCCAAATTCTGGCCGTCGAAGATATCGAGCGTACCCGCGCCCAATTCTGGGTTGGCAAAGCCATGAAAGTCCAGGGCGATACCCAGGGCGCGGTCATCGCCTGGCAATCAGCCCAGGCCATCATGCCCAACGGCTATTACAGCCTGCGCGCCCGCGATATGCTGCTCAACCGCGAACCCTTCGTCAGCCTGACAACCTACAACTTTGAATACAATCTTGCCAGCGAACGCCACGAAGCCATCTCCTGGATGCGGGTGCGCTTCGACCTGCCGCCAGAAACCGACCTGTCCGGCCCTGGCGAATTAAGCAACGACCCGCGCTTTCAACGCGGGCTGGAATTCTGGCAAATGGGGCTTCAGGACCAGGCCCGCTTGGAATTCGAGGAGCTGCGCCTGTCCATCCTGGATGACCCTCTGGCATCCTTCCGCCTCGGCAACTACCTGCTCGACATGGGCATGTACCGCCCAGCCATCACAGCCTTGCGTCAGGTGCTGACCCTGGCCGGGCTGACCGACCAAACCGCCAGCCTGAGCGCTCCGGCCTACTTCAACTACGCCCGATATGGCTTGTACTACCAGGAACTCATCTTCACTGCCGCCGAAGATTATAACTTCGACCCCTTGTTCGTCACCAGCCTGATACGCCAGGAAAGTTTATTCGAGGGCTTTGCCCGTTCCAGCGCGGGCGCGCGCGGATTGATGCAAATCATGCCCGCCACCGGCGCCGACGTCGCCAACCAGATGGGCTGGCCGCCCGAATATAACAACGAAATGCTCTACAATCCGCAAACCAGCGTGCGCATGGGCACTTACTACTTGAACAACACCCGCCGCTTCGTGGGCGGCAACCTGTACGCCACCCTGGCCGGGTACAACGCCGGACCAGGCAACGCCGCCATCTGGAAGAACCTGGCTGGCGATGACTCCGACTTGCTGCTCGAAATCATCCGCTTCCAGGAAACCCGTAACTACATTCGCGGCATTTACGAAATTTACAACGTCTATCGCAGTCTTTACAGTCCACTCGAGCAGTAATATGGCATCCGTAGGGGCGACCGACCGGCCAGGGCATAACCAGGTATTTTTCTGCAAAAAAGCCCCGCAGAAGTGGGTGATTTCTCACGCTTGACGGGTCGCCCCTACGGGTTTTCACCTCCAATACGGGAGAGCCACAAAAGAAAAAGGCGTGAGAGCATTTCTCACGCCTTTTCAAATAAACAAAAAAGAACTAAACAATATATGCCAGCAATCGCTGGTGAACATCTTCTTTTTCCATGCCAATCACCGAAACCAGTTTATCTCGCCCAGAAACACCGGCGACAATATCCAGTTTTGATGTAGGGCAACCCAGCACTTCCGACAAGAAAGCCACCAATTGCTTGTTTTCATCGCCGTTAACATGGGTCGCGGTCAAACGAATCTTCACAGTGCCATCAGCCTGAATTTCCGTCACCTCGTCACGACTGGCTCGCGGGGTGATGCGAACCGCCAGGGCCACACCTCGCTGCCCATTATGCAATCTAAACTTGCGTTCTGCCATTTTTTCACCTCACATTCAAAAGAACGCTGACTAAAAATCCCGTGATTAATTGTACCAGAATTATCAAAACCAAAGGGCTAAAGTCGAACATGCCAATCGTTGGCAAAACCCGCCGAATAGGGGCCAAAAGCGGCTCGACAAGATTATCCACCATCATACGCACCCCATTATACGGACTGAGAAAATAAGACATAATCACCTTGGCAAGGATGAGCAAGACGAGAACCTGACGAAAAATCCCTATCGCCAAAACTAATACCTCAATCATGAATTTTTCCTTTCAAATGGAGGTTCTCTGATATTTGCCGTAAAGAAGGCCGTAATTTGGGGTGTGAGCGTATGTACATATGCTCACACCCCAAATTACGGGAACTTATCACGAGAATTCCCAAAGAGCCCAAATGGATAGAGCGATTTTTGCTAATGCCAGAATGGGACGACGCGCTCACACTACGCTTGCGCCTATCTCTGCCCCATGATGGCCGTCCCAACCCTGACGAGGGTCGCCCCCTCCTGGACGGCAACCGTGTAATCGACACTGGTTCCCATTGACAACTCATCCCAACCCGTTGCCGGAACCTGTTTCGACAAATATTCCTGCAAACGGGATAGCCGAACGAAATACGGGCGCGATTCTTCAGCTTGCTCGGCAAAGGGCGGCATGCTCATCAGCCCGCGAATTTGCAAATTGGGCAACTCGCAAATCTGCAAAATCTCATCCACCAGCGCAGGCCATTGGGCTTCATCCCAGGCCGGGTAGCCAAACTTGCTGCCCTCCCCGCTGACGTTGACTTCCAGCAAAACCGGTAGTGTGCGCCCCGCTTCGGCGCTGAAGCGGTTAAGGCGGTTGGCGAGTTTCAGGCTGTCGAGCGAGTGCATCAAGTCGAAACGTTGCGACACCAGGTTGGCCTTGCGGCTTTGCACATGCCCAATCATGTGCCACTCCACCGGAACATTGCCGAGCGCGTCCATCTTGGCGACGGCTTCCTCAGCATAATTCTCACCCAAGTGCCTGACCCCGGCCTCAATCGCCGCCTGAACCCGCTCAACCGGATGGGTCTTGGTCACAACCACCAAACGCACAGCCTCAGGGTTGCGCCCGGCGGATTGGGCGGCCTGGGCAATCTGTTCATGAACCGATTCAAAGCGGGCGCGAATGTCGGCAATCAGGGTTTCGTCCATGCGCTAATTTTACCGTAAGTATCGGTTGGTTCTCTGATATTTGCCATAAAGAAGCCCTGACTGTCTAATTGATGTGGTGCCCCACATGCCACCTGTCGAGAAGAGCCGGAAATTTGATGTTCATGCGTGCTTCGCACGCATGAACATCAAATTTCCGGGTTTTTTTCTTATGGGCCGCAAAATGGACGCACAGATAAGGCATTTTTAAAGCCTGCGGGTACTGGAGTTTTATCCCTGAAGGGCAATCAGCGCGCCGAAGCGCCCGGTTTGGCCTTTATCGCGGCGGTGGGAGTACCAGTCCTGCGGATTGCAGGCGGTGCATATTTCAGCCAGGGCAATATTTGCAGGATTCAACCCGGCCTGCTCCAGGTCGAGACGGTTGGCGGCCCACAAATCGAAGTGCGGACGCGGCCCACCGTTATGGTGGAACAATGTCCCGGCCTGGGCGCCGAATGCGTATCCGGCCTTCTGGATAACCTCCGGCCCGACTTCGTAATGGTCGGGGCCGATGGAGGGGCCAATCGCGGCCAGCAGTTCTGACGGGTTCGAGCCGTAAGCCGCTTGCATGGCAACGACTGTGGCGCTGGCAGCCCGACGCACTGTTCCCAGCCAACCGGCGTGGGCAATCCCGATTGCCGGGTGACGGGGGTCGAAGAGCAGAATCGGCGTGCAATCGGCGAAACGCATGAAGAGCGTCACCGCCGGGTTATCGGTCACGATGCCGTCGGCTTTGAGCTCGTGGGGAGCGGGGTTGTGCGGGGCGGTGGCTATCACCACGTCGGCACTGTGAACCTGCCAGACATCGAACATCGAATGCGGGTCTCGGCCCAGGGCGCGGAAGGCGCGGAAGCGGTTCTGGCGCACGCGCTCGTCTTCGTCGCCGACCGTCCCGCCAACGTTGAGCGAGGCCCAGGGGTCAGGACTCAGGCCTCCGCGTCGGGTAAAGATGGCGTGGGCGACTCGCTCTGGGAACAGGTCGAAGGTCAGGTAACGGATTCCGTCAACAGTCTGAAAAGGCATCCATCCCCGCTATTTTTTGCTGGTTTCTTCGATGAAGCGCACTTTTTTGGCCATCAACTGGCGGGTCTCGAGCATCGATTCTTCGATGTAGGGCAGGCCAAACCAGGCAGTTGCAAAGCCGAAGAGCGCGCCGGTGAAGGTTCGCAGGAAAGGTGTGCTTTCTCGGTAGGGGAAAATTTCAGACAGGAAGGGAATGCCGACCTGGCTGAAGAGTTGCGAGAAACCGTCCAGGCCGATGGGGACGATGCCTATCAAGAGCCAGAGAATCCAGTGCAATGGCTTGATTCGGCGTCCGGTGATGCCAAAGATGCCGATAAAAACCACGATTGCGCCGTAAATGGCGACATCGCGCGCACACAGGGCGGCCTTATAACCGACTTCTTCACTGCCCAGGTACTGACGCGCGGCCCACAGGTCATCTTCTGGGATGCCGGTGGCCTGCTCAAAGGTTTGCATTCCTTCTTGGGCTGCGGCGGCGCGCGGATAGAAAACTTGCGGGCCGAACAGGTAGATGGAGCGGAATCCGAGTTGGTGGCAAAGCGGGCTGTAAACCGTGTAGATGACCCGCGCCGGCGTTTGCACGTTGGCCTTCATGAGGAACGGCGCAAGGACGGGTAGGCCAACATACAGCACGAAGAGGAAGAAGATGAGCCAGATATAGTGACGAGAAAGCCACAGAGAGAGTTTGTCGGCGCCGCTCATGGCTCCGGCTTTCTCGACACGGCGCAGATAATCGGGGTCGGAGAGTTCTTCGAGCTGGCTGCGCCGGTCATGGGCTGCACCCAGGGTCACGCGCAATTCTGACAGGCTGAAGGGGGCTTTCAGGCGGTAGGGCCCGGCTTCGATGACCGGTATTTCGGCAAGATAGGCTTTGTGAATGGCTTCATCGCTCTCGATGTCGATTTCAACCAGTTTATGGGGAATTTCTTCTTGCAGGGAGTTCAGGTCTCCCCTGGCTTGTTCACATAATTGACAATTTTTTCGGGTGAAAAGGGTAACAGTAAGCACGATTTATAGTCCAAGGTCGATGAAGAAGCCATAATTGGCTAGCAGGTTGAAGACGCCGAATATGAGCATCAGGCCGACGATAATCAGGATAACGCCCATGGCAATTTCGACATAGCGCATGGTCTTGCCATGACGGCGCAGGATAACTGTAACCCAGCCAATGCCGAGGGCGGCAATCAGGAAGGGTATCGCCAGCCCGGCGGAGTAGGCGGTCAGCATGACGGCGCTGAAGCCTATGTCACCGCTGTTGAGAGCCAGGGTCAGGATTGCGCCCAGCACCGGGCCAACGCAGGGCGACCAGCCCGCCGAGAAGAAAATGCCCATCAGGAAGGATGCCAAAAATCCCAGGCGCGGGTCGGGGAGTTTGTTTACGCGAGTGTCGTATTCCAGAAAGGAAATGCGGAAGACACCAATCATGTGCAGGCCAAAAATGACGACCACCAGGCCGCCAATTTTCGCCAGCCAGTCGCGGGCGTCGTAGAGCAGGCCGCCGATGGCTGAGGCCGCCAGCCCCAGCGATATGAAAACGACGCTGAAACCCAATACAAAGGCGACCCCATGCAAAAACGTGACCAGGCGATTATTGCCAACGACTTCACCGCCAGCCGCGCGCCCGCCCAAGTAACCGATATAGGCTGGCACCAGTGCAAAAACGCAAGGCGAGAGGAAAGAAGCCAAACCGGCCAGGAAGGCCAGCCCAATGGTGATATTCATAATTTCCATATTACACTACCTCATCAATCAGTAAGTTGTTTCTTCAACGGTGACGTGCGTGCCGCTTGGCCCTTCGATGGTGATATCGCCCGGCTCAAGCGAGACCAGCGGGGTCGTCCAGCGGAAAATCCACTTGGCATCTTCAGGGGCGACATTCAGACAGCCATGCGAGCGCGGCATTCCATACAGATTGTGCCAGAACGTGGCGTGAATGGCGATGCCGGTTCCAGAGAATAGGGTTGTCCAGGAAACACCGGGCGTGTCCCATCCGCTGCCAACGGTGTTGCCGGCCATGTGCATTGAGATGGATTTACGCCAGGTCCAGTGTGTGCCAAGCGGGGTGGACCAGGTTCCGGTCGGGTTGCCGTAGATGTCATGTTTCGAGCCGGAGGACATGCGACAAAAATAGACTTCGCGCTCGCCTTCATAGCAGGAAATGGTCTGGTAGTTCAGGTTGGCGTAAATTTTCTTTTGCGCCGGGTCAACATCCGGATGGATGGGCGCGACTTCTTCCTCGGTAATCGGGCGGAAAGCGGCACCTTCTGCCCAGAAAATGTCACCATAGCTGCCGTAGCGTTCGGTTACGCGGTAGAGAATAGCGCCGGTTGTCGGGCTGGTGCTGATTTGGTCAATCCACATCACCTGGCTGTAATACAGACGGGTGGGGCGTCCCCACTGGATGGCCTCTCGCAGCCAGGGAGAAGCCGGGGCAAGATTTTCGAGCACAAAATCAACATACGGGACAGTGACCTCGGCCCAAAATCCGTTTTTTCCGGCGGGCATTTCGCGCAGGGGTTCGTTAGGTAGGTTCTTGACTGGCTGGACAAACCCGGAATAAAGATAGCCACTGGGCGTCTCAACCCAGCGTTGGTCAATGTAATTGAAATCGGTCGTCCCAGCGATGACTTCGCGCAGAACTGGCACAACCGTATCTTCGCCAAGTTGGCCAAGCGATGGAAAGTCGATGCGTGGCGCGGAACGCAGGTCGGCGGTGGTGGTCAGGCGTCCGAGGCGCGCGGCCTGGGGAAAATCACCCAATGACAAAACACTGCCGTAAGGAGCAATGGCCAGCGCCGCAGCAGCGCCACCTGCTAATTTGATGAAATCACGACGGGAAAGAGGCATGGAATATTCTCAAAAGGTCAAAAATCTTGGATAAGGATACTCTGAAAAAGCACCGCCGAGCGCGCTCAGGTAGCCGAAGGAGAGCGACTGCGGCGCCGTGAAGATCAGCGGGCGGTCGGCCGAAGCAATACGCGCAAGACCGGCTCCCTGCACCAGGACCGACGCCTCCTTCGTCCCGTT
>JAWOIR010000272.1:0-6129 GCA_046484545.1 Anaerolineales bacterium | reverse complement strand
TGCCAGCATCAGTGCATCTACTGCGATTCGCGCAGTGAGTGCTACCAGATTGAAGATTTCGCCGAGATACAGGTCAAGGTCAATGCGCTGGAGAGGTTGTCGGATGAGATTCGGCGCAAGCGGGTCAAGGGCACCATCGGGACGGGGTCGATGAACGACCCGTACATGCCCATCGAAGCAGAACGCAGGCTAACGCGCGGCGCGCTCCAGATTATCGCGGCGGCAAAATTCCCGGTGCACGTCATCACCAAAAGCGACCTGGTGCTACGCGACCTGGACATCCTGAAAGAAATCAGCCAGGTTTATGCAGCGGTCAGTTTTACCATCACCAGCGCGGACGATGCCCTGGCGAAAAAACTGGAGCCGGGTGCGCCGGTTAGTTCGCGGCGTTTTGCGGCACTCAAGACCCTGGCTGAAAATGGAATCACTGCCGGGGTGACGATGATGCCCATCCTGCCGTTTATCGAAGACAGCGACGAGAATATACGCGCCCTGATACGGATGGCGGGTGATGCTGGGGCGAAGTACATCCTGCCCGCTTTTGGGCTGACCATGCGGGGCCGCCAGCGCGCCTATTTTTATGCCAAACTCGACCAGCTTTTCCCCCACCTGCGCGAGCAGTACCAGCGGCGGTATGGCAATCGCTATTTGGCTGAAAGTCCGCGCGCGGCCAGGCTGACGGAAACATTCAAACAGGAATGCGCCCGGCTGGGCATTGCGACCCAAATGCCGTTTTACCAACCCAAGAGCGAGCAACTGCAAATGTTTTAATGCCCACGCAATATTGGCATCCCAAAAGCCCCAGCGAGTCAGGCCCGGAGTGGGCTTGACTCGGCATCATCGGGATTCAATCCCGCGCAGAGCGCCAAACCTGCGCCCCGACCGGCAGGTCTGGCAGGGACAGGCATCCCCCGGTCACGCTGCGGCGCAAGCCGGTAAAAATCTCCTCGAAAACAACCCCGTCCGCATGGCCGCCATGCGCGATGGGTAAATCACCTGCGGGTCGCAAGGATGGGCCGCGATTGGCAATGACCAGCAAGGTTTCTTCGTCTGAATCGCGTTGGTAAACCAACAGGTCTTTCTCCACCAACAGTATTTGGAAGCCGCCTCGGAGCAGGGCGGGCGATTCGCGGCGCAAGCCAATCAGTTTCTGATAGAAAGCCCGCAAAGCAGCGTCCCAACGCGATTCATCCCAAATCATGCAATCACGCGCCGATAATGAGTCGCTGGCCTGCATGCCAATTTCATCCCCGTAATAAACGCAGGGAACGCCAACATACGTCATTAGGAGCACAACAGCCAACCGGTTCAAGCCGGGGTCTGCCTTGAGCACCGACAGGATGCGGGCTGTATCGTGCGAACCGAGCAGGTTAAACTGCTGACAGGCCACCTGCCAGGGAATGGCCGCTCGGAAACCCGTCCAGGTATCCACCAGGGATTGGGTCGGCCAGGGTTGGGGAGACTCTATCTGGTGCGGCTCGCTGTGTTGGTAATATGAAAAATGGTCAAGCCAAAACCAGAGCGGGTGAGTGAACCCGGCGTAATTCATCGAAGCGTCGAGCTGGTCGCCCTGCAACTGTTTTGACCCGTCGAAGAAATTTTCCCCCAGCAGGTACGCCTGTGGATTTTCCTCTTTCACCGCCCGGCGGATGCCTTCCCAGACCTCGCGCTCAAGTTGGTCTGCGCCGTGGCGGGCAAGCATATTGGCCACATCCACCCGCCAGCCGTCAATCTGGTAGGGAGGCCTGAGCCAGTGACGAAAAATGGCCTGCGAACCGGCATACATCTCTTCGCGCAACTTTTGACTGCGATAGTTCAACTTGGGCAGCCCCTTTACCCCCAGCCAGCACTCGTAATCATCGGGATAGTTTCGAAAGGTGAAATACCCGGCGCGGCTGGCCTGCGGGTTCTTCAGGGACTCCTGAAACCAGGGATGCAGGACGCCACAGTGATTGGGGACGATATCGAGAAGTAAACGCATACCGCGCGCAGAAGCCGCACGGCGCAGGGAAGCAAGCGCGTCATTGCCGCCGAGATGGGGGTCAACATTGTAATAATCAACGACATCGTAGCGATGGTTGCTGTAGGCCGAGAAAACTGGGTTCAGGTAGAGGGCATTGACGCCCAGGTCAGCCAGGTAATCGAGCCGGGATTCGACGCCGGGCAGGTCGCCGCCATAGAATTCAACCATCGCCTGCGGCCATCCTCCCTGCGGCTCACCCCAGCGGCGGCTGATGGAGGCCTGTCCGTGGTAGGAAAACTCACCATCGCGCACGTTGCTGGCTGGGTCGCCATCGGCAAAACGGTCAGGGAAGACCTGATAGAAAACGCTGTCGCGCGCCCAGTCCGGGAACTGAGTATCGGCTAACAAACGGAAGTCCGCTGCATCGGTGGGAATGTGCCGCGCCAATCCCGCGCCGTTGTACCACCAGGAGCCGTCCCCGGTCATGAGTAGGAAACGGTAGGAAGTCACCGGCATCGACAATTTCAAGACAGCTTGCCACCAGGTACAAGCCGGGCTGGATTCTTCGGGAAGCATCTCCAGAAAGGCTTGCTCCCCATCCGGGCAGGTTCGCACCAAGACTCGTTCAATACCTGCGCCCTGGTTTGCGCGCAGGCGCAAGACAACTTCGCTGCCCACGCGCAAAGGCTCGTTCCTGGCCGCCCGCGCATAACGTGCAGAGCCATCATGGTGTATGGATTTCATGAAATTCATTTTTTCTCGGCATTTTGGATGACCCGCCAAACATGATTGTAGGCGTTAACCCCGATTATAAGCCATGCCCATGCCGGGATTTCGCTCTCTGCGCAGAAGCCGCTAATGGTATGCTTTGTTCATAATCTTCAGGACAGTCATCGGGGAGTTATCATAAACCTGCTCTCACATCATGAAAGACATCGTATATGATGTATAATTGTGGCAAGTAATGGTATCAGGAGAAAAAAATGACACGCTATGCTTTGAATTTACCAGCCAAACTAAAACAGGATGCCGAAGAGTGGGCGGCCCGCCAGGGAATTTCCCTCAATCAATTCATCATGTGGTCGGTAGCCGAAAAGGTCACTTCCCTGCAACATGGACTGGATGACCCCCAATTTCCAGGAATTACCTACCGGCGCGGGGCGTCTGGAAATATTACTCCGGTATTACGCGGCTCGGGACTGCGGGTGCAAACGCTCGTGCTCGAATCACAGCACGGCCTGACGCCCGAACAAATCGCGGAGGAATACGACCTGGACATCGCGCGCGTCAGGGAAGCCCTGGCGTTTTACCAGGCTCATCGTGCCGAAGTCGACTTCAGCATCCAGGCAGAACGCGAACTGGAGCCAAACCGTGGGTAAACTGCGCCTGCACCTGGATGCAGACACATCCAAAAAATCCCTGCTCAAGGCGCTGACGGAAATGGGCCACGACATAACCCGCACGCCAAACGAGTGGATGGCTCTGGATGCCACTGACCTGGAGCAATTGCTGGGCGCCACTGCACAGGGACGGGTACTTTTTACATTTAATGTGCGCGATTTCATGGCGCTGGCCAAACGCTATCCGGTTCACGCCGGGATTTTACTCTCCGCGCAGAAGCCGCTGTCGGAGATACTACCCGCCCTGGCACGCATGTTTGATGAAACAACCGCCGAAGAATGGCAGGGGCATGTTCGATGGTTGAACGATTGGATGTAAAAAAGAATGCCTGATACCACGCCGTCCAAACGGTCATGCCTTACGGACGGTCAAAGACCCAGGAGAAGAAACTGGCTGCCGAAGAGTTGAATAAGATGGTGGCTGGGTAGCAAGTAAAAGAAGAGCCTGCTAACCAGCCTCTTCTACATTAAATAAGGTGATGTTGTGACAATCTATTAATCGTCCAATGGTGAACGAACAGCCATTGCACCTTTTTGCAGGACGTGGGTATAAATCATGGTCGTCTTAACATCTTTATGGCCGAGCAGTTCTTGCACGGTGCGGATATCATAGCCATTTTGGAGTAAATGGGTAGCGAAAGAGTGACGGAAGGTGTGCGGGGAGACAGGTTTGGTGATGCTGGCTTTACGGGCAGCGGTTTTGACTGCGCGCTGCAAGGTGCTTTCATCAATATGATGGCGGCGAATCTGGTTGGTGGCCGGGTCAATCGAGCGCTGGCTGGCAGGAAATACATATTGCCAGTTCCAATCCTTTGGCGTGTTTGGAGATTTACGCGCCAGAGCATAAGGCAGGTGCACTTCGCCGAAACCATCTTCGAGGTCTTTTTGGTGCAGCTGGTATGCTTTTTGCAAGTGGGCCTGGAGCGGCTCTACCAGCGATTCGGGCAGTGGCGTGAAACGGTCCTTTTCACCTTTTCCATCACGAACAACGATTTGTCTGTTTCCAAAATCGATATCTTTGACGCGCAGGCGCAAGCATTCCATTAAGCGCAATCCGGATCCATATAGAATCTGCGCCATTAGTTTAGTGACGCCATCCATCTGATTCAGGACTGCAATCGCTTCAGATTTGCTCAGTACGGTTGGCAGCCGTTCGGCTTTTTTTGCGCGAATGATTTGATTGGGAACTTCAACCTCGATCCTGAGCACATGCCGATAAAGAAAAATGATTGCGCTCAAGGCCTGGTTCTGGCTGGATGCAGCCAGCTTTAATTCGGTTGCCAAGTAGGTGATAAATGTCTGAATCTCTTTTTCTCCCATCTCTTTCGGGTGGCGTTTTTCATGAAAAATGATGTAGCGTTTTATCCAATCGGTATAAGTTTCTTCTGTTCGGGGGGAGTAATGTTTGGCCCGCAGAATGTCTTTGACCTGTTCCATCAGCTTCTTTTCTGGCATCGAAATCGTCCTTTTTATGCTATACTTTTGCTATGTGATGGGGGTATTGTACCCCTGTAGAACAATATCGCGCAGTCTAATTTCTTTCAACAGCCTGACAGAAATCATTATAACGATGCGGCTTTTTTCACCAAGCAGAATCCGCCCATAAGCCAATTAACGGCTGCGGCTGAAAAAATAGTTAGGCAGTTCCTTTGATAAATAGAGCATAAATGAAAGCAAAAACGCTCATCAGTACAACAGTATTTATCGCTTGCATTTTTGCTTCTTGTGCTCCTGTCATAAAAGCAAAGCCTACAGAAACGCCAACACCTGCATCCCAAGCAGTATTAATTGCATATACATTATCGGTTGACGGTGGGGATGAACTGGTTAATTGTCTGGCAGGAAGTAACCAACCCCAATTCATTTTGTTTGCAGACGGTCAGTTGATAATTTATAAAAATGGTCAATATTGGGAATCGGCTCTCTTACAAAATGAAACAGTTTTGCTAATGAACAAGATTGAGAACACTGGCATACTACGATTAGGAGAGATTGAAACAGATGGTTTTGCGGAGTTAATTGTAAAAGGGAAAGTCTATCATTTTTCGCATGTCAACTATCCTGCTAAACCAATAGAACAGGTTGTAAAAATTATCAATCAGTACCAGCCTGATAGCCCAAAACATTATGTACCTGAAAATCTATTATTGTGGATTTATCCCGTTGAAAGCGTTGCACAATTCGAGGAGTATTTGCCAAAACCAATTCCGCCAACAAAAGATTGGTCAAAAGATTTAAAATCATTATCGGAATTTGGTGAAGGGTTTAGGAATATCAGTGGCGATATGTTGCCTGGAATCATGGCGCAATTTGACGGTTTTCCAGATTATCAAATATTCAAAGCAGGTGATTCTTTGTATCTTTCTGCCATCTGTGCTAACTTTCCGTAGCATAGTTTCGTTTGCTCAACCGGCCACTGCCTAATTATGGTCGCCGGGACAGTTACCCACCCCGCCGCCACTCCCGAACCGGACATGAAAGTTTCCCTACATCCGGCTCTTCGGTAAAACAGGCTCTTGTCACGAAAACTTCGTCCGGTGGACTTCATGATGGCAGTCTCCAAATGGGATGCTATCGTTGTGGTTGACAAAGGAAAAGCGTATCTACGCCCGGCGGCTGGGAATTGTCGAGCCAGTCTTCGCTAATATCTGTGTGCACAAGCGCATGAGCCGCTTGACGTTACGCAGCAAGGCGAAAGTAGATTTGATTACCGGACACTTTTCGGATCCAGTAGGGTAAACGAAACAGGTATAGGTAAATCTTCAT
>JAWOIR010000264.1:0-11877 GCA_046484545.1 Anaerolineales bacterium | reverse complement strand
CATGTGGATGCGCCTTACGCTCACTTCGAGTTTGGCGGACAAGGACTGGCGATGACCGCCAATGACGGAACCGACATCGCCTTCCGCCTGATTCGACGCGACGAGTTCGATGCCTGGCTGGCCGACAAGGCGCGCGCCAGCGGATTCGACATCCGCGAAGGTCCGACCGTCGAAGCGGTGGAGGCCTCGGCACAGGGATGCGTTGTCCGCACAGACCAGGGCCTGTTTTACGGCAAGGCCGTTGTCGGCGCGGACGGGTCGAAGGGGATTACGCACAAGTTGGTAAATCCGCATGGGAAGGCGCATTCGGCCCGGACGTTGGAAGTGCTTGCATCCCCCAAACCGGAAAATTCAGCCCACATTCAGGAAGACGCTTATTTTGATTTTCACCCCATCAAGGACGGTATCGGCGGTTATTTTTGGGATTTCCCGACCCTGGTAAACGGCGTCCCGACCCGCTGCTGGGGGATTTACGATGCCAATTTCAACCCCGGCCAGGCGGCGCGTCCGCTCAAGGAAGTTCTGGCGGAGGAAATGAGCGCGCACGGCTACAACCTGGACGACTACGAAATCGAAGGTCATCCAATTCGCTGGTTCGACGCATCAGACCAGTTCTCCATCCCCGGCCTGATTCTGGTTGGCGATGCAGCCGGGGTGGACGCGCTCTTCGGCGAGGGGATTGCGCCGGCCCTGGGCTACGGACGGGTGGCAGCGGATGCCGTTCAGGCCGCGCTGGAGAAGGATGATTTCTCGTTCGGCGATTATAAAAAGCGGCTTTTGGCTTCAGAATTGGGCAAATCACTGCGCCTGCGCACGCTGACGGCACGAATGTTCTTCAGCATTCGGAATGCCCCCATTCAGCGTTTCATCTGGACAAAAACCGGCCCGCTGACCACATTCTATGTGCAAAATTTCCTGGTCTACTGGGCACGGCGGCAGGCGAAGAAAACTTAAGCCCCTCCCCCAATCCTCTTCATAAATCCTGGCGTATTCAACGAGCGCTCAAGCAGGTATGTAAAATAAGCCTGCATGAGCGTTTCGATTTCTTTTTGCTCGGCCTTCGTCGGGTTGGCGCGGGCGGCGTCCTTGAAACTGCTGCGCTGGAAATGACGCAGGAACTTGAGCGCCCCCGTGCTGATTTGCCACAAGCCCGGCAACCCAGCCCCGCAGCGCGGGCAAACCACCCCTCCCGCTGAAGCCGAGAAATACTGGTCTTCGGGCAAAATTTCGCGCTTGCAATTGCTGCACACGAACAACTGCGGACGGTATCCCAAACTGTCGAGCAGGCGTATTTCATAGTAGCGCAGGGCCAACCAAGGCGGGACCTCGCCCGCCAGACGCGCCAGCGTCTCGGTCAGCAAGTGAAAAACAGTCGGATTACCGCCTTCCTCGTCGTAGGTCAGGCGGTCAAGCAGTTCCATCGCGTAGGAGGCGTAGCCCATCAGCATCAGGTCTTCGCGCAGGGATAGGTAGGCTTCAAGCGTTTCAACCTGGGTGATAATCGGCAAGTCGCGGGCGCGCGCCAGCTGGACGGTGATGTGCGTAAACGGCTCCAAATGCCCGGCTTTGCGCGAACGCATTTTGCGCGCGCCCTTGGCCACCGCGCGAATTTTCCCGTATTCGCGAGTATAAAGCGTCAGGATTCTATCCGCCTCACCCCAATCGGCATGGCGCAAGACAACGGCTTCAGCGCGGAAAGAGCGAGGGGTATCCATGGGGGATGGTTAATGGAGAATAGTTAATCGTTAATGGTTAATCGAAAACGATTAACCATTAACGATTAACCATCTTCTGCCTTTCTCGGTAAATGCGCGGGCGTAAAGGCTTCCGGCAGCAATTTGCCTACCGTCGTCTCCAACACCAGCCGCCCTTCGCCGTCGGCCATCAGAACAATGGTATCCAGGCCAAATTCGGCCAGCACCTGGCGGCAGCCGCCACAAGGGGAGCCGCCATTGTCGGTAACGACAGCGATGATTTCAAACGCACGCTCGCCTTCCGAGACAGCCTTGTACACTGCCACGCGCTCGGCGCACATCGTGGTCGGATAGGCGGCGCTTTCAACGTTAACGCCGGTAACAATACGTCCGCTCGTCGTCCGCAAAGCCGCGCCAACCGGATAATTGGAATACGGCACATAGGCGCGTTTGCGGGCTTCGTTGGCAAAATCAATCAAGGCCTGGTAATCTGGGGAAATGGTCATTTTTTATCCAACTTCTTAATCGCCCGGGCCGGTACGCCGACCACCAGGGTATCGTCGGGGACATTCTTGGTCACCACCGCCCCCGCGCCGGTGCGGGAGCGCGCGCCAATCGTCAGCGGGGCCACCAGCATGGTATCCGAGCCAATAAAGACATCTTCGCCAATCGTGGTGGGGTGTTTTTTCTCGCCGTCGTAGTTGCAGGTAATCGTCCCAGCGCCGATATTGGTGTTCGCGCCAATCTCGGCATTGCCGATGTACGAGAAATGCCCCATCTTGACGCCCTCAGCCAGGTGCGAATCCTTGACCTCGCCAAAATTGCCCATGTGAACATGGTTGCCCAAATGCGCACCCTTCCTCAGCCGCGCAAACGGCCCCATATCAACGTCGTTTTCGAGCACCGCGCTCTCCAGGTCGGCCATCAGCACCTTGCAACGGTCGCCAACCGTCGTATTGCGGATGATGGTATTCGGACCAATGGCGCACTCTTCGCCGATGGAGGTTTTGCCCTGTAAATAGGTATTCGGCCACAGGACCGTATCGGACCCAATCCTGACTCCCGCTTCGATATACACCGTTTCAGGCTGAATCATGGTCACGCCGTTGAGCATGTGCGCGATATTGATGCGTTTTCGCATGGCGGCTTCGGCCTCCGCCAGGTGGACTCGGCTGTTGACGCCTATCGTCTCGACCATGTCGTCGAGCAGGATGGCCTGCACAGGCAGGTTCTCCTCGACCGCCAGGGCGACAGTGTCGGTCAGGTAATACTCGCCTTTGGGCGAAAGTGGAATCCGCTTGAGGGCCGGCCAAAGCCACTCGGAACGGAAGCAGTATGCGCCGACGTTGAGTTCCGTAATCGCCAATTGGGCAGAATCGGCCTGGGCCTCCTCCACAATCGCTTGAACGGTTCCGTCCGCATTACGAACAATCCGCCCAAAGCCGCGCGGGTCTTCAGCGATGACGGTCAGCAGGCTCATTGGGCCGGGATTGGCCTGCTGGGCTTCCACCAGCCTCTGGACGGTTTCGGCGCGCAGGAGAGGCATATCGCCATAAGTAACCAGCACCAGGCCGTCCTGGCCGCCCAGGAGGCTTTCAGCCTGTATGACAGCGTGGCCGGTGCCGAGTTGCTCGGCCTGTATGATAAAGCGGGCTGCATCACCAACTGCGGCTTGCACCGCTTCGGCGCCATGCCCGACCACCATGACGGGTGTGTCGTTGCTGGCGGCGCGGGCGGCATCCAGGGCGTAAAAGACCATCGGCTGGCCGCAGATTTTGTGCAGCATTTTGGGCAGTTTCGACTTCATGCGCGTGCCCTGCCCGGCGGCAAGGATGACAGGGGTAATTTTGGTCATAAAAACTCCAAGACAATTTTAAGAACCATTTAATGCAGAATGCAGAATGCAGAATTTTTCATTCCACATTCTGCATTCTGCATTTCAATCAAGGCTGGGGCGCCTGGATTCGAACCAAGATCCACGGCTCCAAAGGCCGGTGTGCTGCCATTGCACCACGCCCCAGAGTGAGCGGGCAGTATTGTATCATAAGGCTTGAGCGCGCGCAACTGCCCCGACCTTACTTCTTCTGTTGGTCGTTTTTTGGCGCGAGGCCCAACTGGGCGGCCTGCTCGTAGGTCAGTTTGTCCGGCTCGGTATATTGCGGGCCTTGTTCGATGGCCTGATTCCAGAAATCGTCAGCATTCACATTGACATCAGCGCCTTTTTTTAGCAATTCGTCGAACTCCAGCGGTATTGTGACCGATTCCATAAAGGCAGGTGTCCCTGGCTGCTCAGGTTCCTCCTCGATTTCATACACGCCAGTTTCTTCCAGAATATGGAGCAATTCCTTCTTGCTCGCATTTAAAGCGTCAATCGTTTGGGAAATCGAGGCCAGGTCAGCCAGGCCCGTTCCAATTGCCCAGAGAACATGCGAGGAACCAAGCGGGATGAAAACCAAGTCATGCTCGTCGCAGTCGAACAGATGCAGGTGATTCTTGCTGCCACCCAACAGGCTGGCAACTTTTTGGGCAGCGTTGTGCATGCCCATCAACGAGGAAATCAAGGAGACTTGACGGTTTGTATCATGTAGCTGCCCGGCCTCGGCCTGGACATGCCCCAGACTGTCGAGCAGGAAGACCACATCGGCAGACAGCAATTGACGGACGCGAACCAGCAAATCAGCAAGGGTTTTCTCCTGTTCAGGTTCATTGCCACCCGGAGCCTGCAAAATGGTGCGGGCCATACCAAGCACTCGCTCGACAGAATCCAGAAAATCTGCCATCGGAACCGGTTTGGTAAAAAAGGCATCTGCACCCGATTCTTCGATTTCCTTGAGTGATTTGCGGTCAGAAACGCCGGAGATGATGATAACTTTTATTTCCGGGTAGCGCACGCGCATCTTTTCCATCAATTCAATGCCTGTGATGCCCGGCAGACGATAATCGACTACGAGCAAATCCATCGGCACGCGGCTGGCTTCCAAGAAAGCCTCCTCACCAGAAGGGGCTTCGCTCACCTTCAAGCCTTGCTCGATAGTCTCCAGGGCAGACCGCAACAGGCGGCTGACTTCGCGCTGGTCATCAACAATTAGGATTCGTTTTTGTATATCCATGATAACTAATTATACAACCAACAGGCAACCCAGTGGTCAGGAGAAACTTCCTTGAAAACGGGTTCTTCCTGTGAGCAGATGTCCTTTACCACCGGGCAACGCGGGTGGAAGCGGCAGCCGCTCGGGGGATTAATCGGGCTGGGAACATCGCCCTTGAGAATGATACGCTCACGCTTAAGGGTCGGGTCAGGGATGGGGATGGCCGACATCAGGGCTTTGGTGTAAGGGTGCAGCGGATTGGCAAACAGTTCATCGCGCCCGGTCAGTTCGACCATTTTGCCCAGGTACATGACCGCCACCCGGTCAGAAATATGCTCGACCACGCTCAAGTTATGGGCGATGAACAGATACGTCAGCCCAAATTCGCCTTGTAAATCTTTCAGGATGTTCAAGACCTGCGACTGGATGGAAACATCCAGGGCCGAAACCGGTTCATCACAGACGATGAAACTGGGCTGCAAAGCCAGGGCGCGGGCAATGCCAATGCGCTGGCGCTGCCCGCCCGAAAATTCGTGCGGATAGCGGCGGGCATGGTAATCCTCCAGGCCAACCTTCTTGAGCGTCGCAATCATGATATCAAAGCGTTCCCTGCGATTGCCGATACCGTGAATATTCAGCCCTTCCATGACCGACTCACCGATTGGCATACGCGGGTCGAGCGAGGCATAAGGGTCCTGGAAGATAATCTGCATATTGCGTCGCATCTTCTTGAGTTCGCCGCCGCGTAATTTAAGTACGTCCTGTCCATCGAAAGTAACTTGCCCGGAAGTTGGTTCAACCAGCCGCAACATTGCGCGCCCGACAGTCGTCTTGCCGCAGCCGGATTCGCCAACCAAACCGAGAGTCTCACCTTCGCGCACGACAAACGATACCCTGTCCACAGCCTGAACATGGGCGACTACACGCTGAAACAAGCCGGCGCGCACCGGAAAATATTTAACCAGGTTTTCAACCTTAACCAACTCCCTGGCCTGGTTTTGCGTAGTAAGCGATTCTGTCATCAGTCAATCTCCCGGCAATCAGGCAAAATCAGCCATCGAAAGCGGCGCACGATGGCCTTCCGCGTCCTGATAAAGCCAGCAGCGCACTTTATGGCCTTGTTCAGTTTCCAGTAAATCAGGGATGCGCTGGGTGCAAATTTCCAAACCGTGTTCTTCACGAGCACGGCAACGCGAGGCAAAGCGACACCCTGGCGGCAGGTTGACCAGATTCGGCACCGAACCGGGGATAACTTCCAACCGCTCTTTAAGTTTTCCCAATACCGGGATGGAGCCTATTAATCCCTGGGTGTAAGGATGAAGCGGACGAGCAAAAATCGTCTCCACGTCAGCCTGCTCGACAATCTGGCCGGCATACATGACAGCCACACGCTCGCACATATCCGAAACCACACCCAAATCGTGGGTAATCAGGATGATGGCCGTGCCGATGTTCTCGCGCAGGTTGCGCATCAGGTCCAGAATCTGGGCCTGGATGGTGACATCCAGGGCGGTGGTCGGCTCATCGGCAATCAACAGTTTGGGGACACAGGCCAGTCCCATCGCAATCATGACCCGCTGGGCCATACCGCCCGAAAGTTCGTGCGGATAGGCTTCCGCGCGGCGCGCCGGTTCAGGAATGCCCACCATCTGGAGTAGTTCAATTGCACGCGCCAGTCCGGCCTCGCGGCCCATGCCCTGGTGGATGCTAAGCACCTCGGCAATCTGATTGCCAACTTTGAAAACAGGATTGAGGGCGGTCTGCGGCTGTTGGAAAATCATCGAGATGCGATTACCGCGCATCTGAATCATGTCTTCCTCGCTGGCTTTTACCAGGTCTTTACCTTCAAAAAAAATTTCGCCTTCGACAATTTTTCCCGGCATGCCAATCAAGCGCATAATCGAAAGCGAGGTGACACTCTTGCCACAGCCCGATTCGCCCACCAGTCCAAGCACCTCGCCCGGCCTGACATAAAAATCAACGCCGTCAACAGCTTTAACCACCCCATCTTCAGTGTAGAAATAGGTTTTTAGATTGCGTACTTCAAGCAAAGGGGGAATGTTATCGGTCATGAAATGACTCCCTGGCGTTGGAACAATGCAATGTTTAATGCTCGCGGGCATAAAAACAGGATGATGAGAGCAAACTCCCACCATCCTGTTTGAAGTTATTTATCACGAGAGCGAACTTCGTGCACATAACCTGCCGACCAGACCAACCCCAAAACAATACCTACAATGGAGCCAGCATAAGAGCCAAAAAGCAACACGAAGTTCGCTGGTATCACGTCAATCATGGTCAGGAATGGGACAACCACTCCGCCCAACACCAATAAAAAACCAATAATTAACAAGCGATAGTAACGTAAACGAGCCATTTATTTATATAGCCAGCAAGCAACCAGGTGTTCCGGCGCAGGTTCGAACTCAGGGGGAACCTCTACCTCACACAGGCCTTGAATAATCTGGGAACAGCGCGGATGGAAACGACAGCCGGAAGGCGGGTTGACCAGGCTGGGCGGTTCTCCCGGCGGCAATTCGCGGAAGGTCAGGGCATTGTCCGCATCCGGGTCGGAAGAGGCTTCGAGCAAGGCCTGGGTGTAGGGATGGCGCGGGTCCTGCACCAGCTGTTCGATACGGCTGCGTTCGACCAGTTTTCCGGCATACATCACGAAGATTCGCTCGGAGAAATAACGAACAGTCGAAAGGTCATGCGTAATATAAATCACGGCCAGGTTGTGTTTTTGCTGCAGAGCGCGCAACAGGCCCAGGATTTCGACACGCACAGAGGCATCCAACATGGACACGGGTTCATCGGCAACCAGCAGTTTTGGCCCCAAAATCATGGCGCGGGCAATGACAATACGCTGCTGCTGCCCACCACTTAGCATGTGAGGGAATTTGTGCAGGAAGTCATCCACAGGGGTCATTTTTACTTCTTCCAAGACCTTGTAGATGCGCTCCAGCCGTTCGGATTTGCTGCGCACCCCGTTGATTATCAACGGTTCTTCAAGGATGCGCTGCACATCCATAAAAGGGGCCAGCGCACCATATGGGTCTTGTTGAACATAACCGACCTGCGAACGATACCACTTCAAATCACTTCGATTCATTTCGCTCATGCGGCGGCCCTGGAAAATAATATCGCCATTGGTTGGCTTATTAATGCCCAGGATGGTCTTCATCAGGCTGGACTTGCCACAACCGCTCTCACCAACCACAGCCGTCGATTCGCCGTAGTTTAAATCAAACGAGACATCATCCACCGCGCGAACATAACCAGCATGCCCGAAACCAAATTTTTTCAACTCAAACCAAACGTGTAAATTTTCCACAGCCAGCAGGGTTTCGCCAAACTTTTCCTCGTGTGCTTCACTTGTAGAAGGTACATTCAAAGCCATGTGATTGCTCCTCAATTATTCAGGTTACTCATGCAGCCAACACTTCACCCAGCGGCCTTCTTTTTCAAAGACAGGGGGCTCCTGGTCACATTTTTCAAAGCGCTGCGGACAGCGGTCAGCAAAGCGGCAACCGGTAGGCGGATTGAGCAGGCTGGGGGGCTGGCCGGTGATAAAAATCGGTTCCTTGCCCCCGCGCAAACGCGGCACACTATCCATCAGCAGTTGTGAATAAGGATGCAGGGGCCGGTCAAAGAAACGCCTGGCATCACTCGATTCGATGATTTGCCCGGCATACATGACCGCCACGCGGTCGGCCAGTTCGCTGGATGTGGCAATATCATGCGTAATCAGGATAAAACTGATTTCCAGTTCTTTCTTGATACGTTTGAGCACATTGAAGATATTGGCCTGGGTCAGAACATCCAGCGCAGAGGTCGGCTCATCCAGCACAATCAGGCTGGGTGCGGTCACAAGCGACATGGCAATTGCCACACGCTGGCGCATCCCGCCGCTCAATTCAAAGGCATAACGCGTCAGGAAGTCCACCGGGACGCCCACATGCTGGAACATTTTCTTGGCCTGGGCCAGGGCTTCATCTTTCTTTACGCCGTGATGCACCATCATCGGCTCCGCGACTTGTTCGCCTACGCGAATAACCGGGTTGAGCGAGTTCATGGCCGCCTGCGGCACGAGCGACATACGCACCCAGCGAATTTGCTGGCGATACTCTTCGTCGCTTAGTTTCATTGTGTCCAGGCCATCCAGGATAACCTGTCCGCTATAGGATTCAATGTTACGAGGCAACAAGCGCAAGATGGCTTTGGCCAGGGAGGTTTTACCACAGCCAGATTCGCCCAAAACAACCACTGCTTCTTTGAATCCCAAGTCAAAATTAACTTTATCAACCGCTTTCACCGGGCCTTGGGAGGTGCGAAAATAAAGTACCAGGTCTCTAATGGAAAGCAAATTTTTTTCTGCCATGATGAGATTACCTTTCGCGCAAGCGGGGGTTGAAGATACGGTCGAGCGCAAAGCCCAACATCGAGAAGGCCAAACCGGTCAGCATGAGCAATACTGCGGGCTGCACAATCCAGTAATAATGGCCGTTATAAAGCGCGCCATTGAACTGGGCATCGTTAATCACTTTTCCCCAGGTCGGCAGGACGGGGTCGCCCAGGCCAAGGAAAGCCAGCGCGGCTTCCAGGAAAACAAAACCGGGAATGCCAATCACCAGGCCGGGAATGAGCAGCGGAATAATACGCGGGATGAGATAGCGGAAAATGATACGCGTATCACTGGCTCCATAAGCGCGGGCCGCCTCGATATAGGTCGATTCGCGCACTTGCAAGAAGATGGAGCGATAGGACTTAATCCCAAACGTAAAAATACTCAGCAGAATGGTCGCTCCCAAAATTGTCCAGATGCTTCTGGAATAAAAGGTGCCAATCATGATGAGAATCGGCAGGAAGGGCAGCATCAGGTTGACTTCGGTAATACGCTGAATCAATTCATCAACCCAGCCGCCAAACCACACGCCAATTGCCGCAAAGGTCATGGTTGCAAAGCCTGTTCCCAATGAGGCCACCAGGCCAAAGGCCAGCGCAATCGGGATACCCCACAGCAACGCCACAGTTAAGTCTCGGCGCTGATGGTCAGTGCCAGCCCAGCCATGTAATTGTCCGTGCAAGACAAATTCGGCCTCAATATCAGACGCCTGTTCAAAGGTAAGCCCCTCGATAACAATCGTATAAGTTCCCTTGAGCGGAACCGGGGTTTCGGAATCGGGGTCTGCAAACAGGGCAATTTCAGGGGAAACTCCCTGCAAGCGGCGCACCAGGCGGGTATCCTGCAGGAAGCGGTACGTCTGCCTTTGTGCAATCCCCATGCTCATGATTCTGATTTCACGCTCGTCCGGCGTGTACCAGCGCACAGAGACGAAGGGGGATTTTTCTTCAAAGGTCGAGCGGAAGTAAATAATCAGGTCCTTGGGGAAATCATCATAGTCATATTCAAAAGTATAGGTCAGGATGATGTCCGCGCCCTCTTCACGGGGAATGACTTCTTTCTCACCCAGGTCTTTTGGGAAGACCGGAATTTCATCTTCCAGGCTGGCAATAATAATGGTTTCCGGGAGTTTTTTCTCTGTAAAGTAATTCAGCCAGGCCGGGCCGGCATTTTTAGGGTTTTGATACCAGACCGTCTCGCCGCCGCGCCACAAACGAATTGCTTCATCATAAGGAATTGTGGCGACGGCATAAACACCCGCAGACAGCATAACGATAATGATAACCAACCCAATCACTGCAGACGGATAACGAAAAAGACTGGTAAGGGACGACAGTATATTTTTCATATTAGTTGCCACCTACTTTTACCCGGGGGTCTACCAAGGCAAAGATAAAATCGAGCAGGAAAACCGTAATGGCCAGTAAATAGGCAAAGATAATGGTCGTGGCTACAATCACAGGCGTATCATACAAGCCGATTGCCCGGAAAACCGTGCGCCCCAGGCCGGGCCAGTTGAAAATCGTCTCGGTAATAATTGCGCCCGTCCACATGGTGATAAGCGTAAAAGCAAAGCCGTTAATAATCGGCGGCAGGGTGGGGCGCAAAATGTAACGGCGTTCGATGTCACGCGAGTTCAGGCCCTTGGCTTTTGCCATCTCAACATAATCTTCACTGGAGTAAATCAGGAAATAGGTGCGCCAGTTGTAGATGCTCAAAAAAATCGCGGCCAGGATGAGTGAAGTGCCAGGCAAAATCATGTGGCGCATCACACTCAGGGCATACTCAAATGTATTGTTAGGCGGCGGAGCAGAAACCATGCCGCCAAACGGCAAAATTTTCAACACAGCTGCAAATATCAAGATAAGGAAAATGCCATAAAACCAGGGCGGCACGGCAGAGGTTGGGGCCAGCGCGATGACGAGTTTGTCGATAAAACTGCCATAATGACGCGAAAGCATCAGCGCCAGGAAAACACTGGAAATAAAAAGCACCACATTGGAAAGCCCAAAAAGAACCAATGTTGGCGCCAGACGCTCCAGCAGGATATTGCTGACCAACTTCGAGCCTTTGTCGCTGGTCATGTTAATCGCGCGGCCAAAATCAAGTCGCAGGGCATTGTAGAGATAGGTCAGACTGCGAATGGCAAAAGGCCGGTTAAGGCCCATGCGCTCTTCTTCGATACTAACCATATCCGTAATCATTTCATTGCGTTGCTGAACGGTCAAATCTCGATAAGCCACGTCCATCGAGACGCTCATCGAGATGTTTTGGCGAATTTCACCCTTGAGAATATTATCAACATATCCGCCCATGTTTGCAATCAAGATGGTTAGGTAAATTCCTACGACCACCGTCACAAACAGGGTAACCAGGCGCACCGCGCTGTACTTGAACAAACGGGAAAGCGTTTGGCTTGCCGCTTTGCGAGCAAACAAGGCGGCTTCGTTTGACTGAACTGCTTTAGATTCTGTCATGGGCCTTCTCTTGTATCGTCAGGTAAAGATATGAAAATATTTTAGGAGGGGGGATGAAATAGGGATGTCAGGGGCAAGGTTGCCCTTGCCCCTGACATCATAGTATTTCAGAAACTTATCTGGCAGTGACAAATTCCCGGAAAACGCGTGCCGGACGGATAGACGACGATAAAGCCGTACTCATCAGCCAGGTCGTTCCAATGACTGATCCG
>JAWOIR010000225.1:0-7134 GCA_046484545.1 Anaerolineales bacterium | reverse complement strand
GCCACCCCGAGGCTTTTTCGCTGGCCGAGCGTATCACCCATAGCGCTGAATCGGAAGGCCGCAACGGGACGCTCATCTACGCCCTGGTGCTGGGTGCCCGCGCAGGCGGCGGCGCGGCAGGGCTGGCGCGTGCCCGTCAACTGGGAGAGCCGGAAGGCTACCAGCGTGTTTTTCTGGATGAAGCCGATGAAAGTATGCAGGATGAATTCGGAAGGATGAAAAACAGCCCATCAAATCAGGCATCGGGCGATGGGGTTCATCCTTCATCCTTCCTAATTTCGCCTTTAACTGAGCGCGAATTGGAAGTCCTGCGCCTGATGACCGAGGGCCTGACCTATGCCCAAATGGCCGATCGATTGGTGGTGAGCGTCAATACCGTACGCTATCACGTCAAAGGTGTATATGGCAAATTGGGGGTCGAGAAACAGGTGCAGGCGGTGGAACGCGGGCGCGAGTTGGGGCTGATATAACGCTGAACTACATTCTTTTTCACGCGCGGACTACATCATCATGTAGTCCGTTTTCATTTGTCAGGCTATATACTATGCTCATCAATGAGATTTGGAAGGATGAAGACAAATGAACCACATCAACCATATTGTGATAGAAAAAAACAACCGTTTGTTGGAAATCTTCGACACCGGTTTTTCGCAACACCCGGCGGTTGTTTTCGCGCATGGCGCTGGCAGCAACGCGATGCAGTTTTCTGCAGAGCTGGAGTTCCTGCGCAGCGATTTTCGGGTGATTGCTATTACGCTGCATGGGCACGCCAACCGTTTCAAAAACCATACCTTTTCCCCTGAAGAATTCAGTCTCGACAAACTGGCAGAAGATGTCATCCTGTGCATGGATTCACTCAACATTGACCAATTCCATTTTGTTGGTAATTCGGCAGGCGGCCTGGTTGGGTTTGAACTCTCAAAACGCTTTCCAGGCAGGCTCTTGTCGCTTTGCACGTTTGGTACGACAGCAAAACTATCTTTTGGAAAACTGGCAACCCGGTTCTTCAGTGGAATTGACCGGCTGATGATTTCTATTGCGCCCGATGCGTACCTGGGTTTTGCTGCCAAAATCAGTTCGGGGCAAGCGTCGGTTCAGGGAAAAATCAAAGCACTGCTGCTGGATGCCTGCCAGGCAACGCCGTACATTCGCTCCCAGATTGGCGATTACGATTACCTGGATGTCATCAGAGTAATGGAACTCCCTTACCTGTTGATGCAGTGTGAATTTGACAACGAAATCAACAAACTGCTGACCGAGACCCTGCAGGCTGTTGAAGCCAATCCCTTTGCCAAAACGATATTTGTCGAAGGCGCTGGGCATTTTGCCAATCTTGACCAACCAGCGCAGTTTCTCGACTTGATTAAAGACCATCTCAATCAGGTGGGTGAAGAATACAAGGAGACGAAAAATGGGTCATAAAATATATGACGTTCGCATGGGTGTACTCATCTTCTCCCTTGCTTGTGCGCTGGCATTATTTCGCGCCAATGCCGTTTCCGCCGCCCAGCCAGACTACTCAGAGCTGGATGCGATTGTCGCCGCCCAAATGCAAAAACACGGACTGCCCGGTGTCTCCCTGGCAATTATCGAGGGAGATGAAGTGGTCTATTTGCGAGGCTATGGCACGTCAGGCCGCAACCGCCCGATGACGCCGCAAACGCCCATGTTCATCGGTTCGCAGAGCAAATCTTTTACCGCCCTGGCAATTGCCCAACTGGTGGAAAGGGGCAAACTCCAACTTGACGCCCCGGTGCAGGCCTACATCCCCTGGTTTCAGGTCGCGGATGCTGGGGCCTCAGAAAAAATCACCGTCAGGCATTTGCTTCAACATACCAGCGGCTTGTCCGACGCCGGCTACAGTGTCATCCTCCCTACTGGAACTTCCATCGAAGAGGCTGTGCGCTCCCTTGCCCAGGCGCGTTTGAGTGCACCGCCTGGCACAACGCACCAATATTTCAACCTCGGATACAGCACCCTGGCTTATATTGTTGAAGTCACCAGCGGTCAGTCTTATACAGACTATATCCAGGAGCACATCCTGCTGCCGTTGGGCATGTCCAACACCACCGCCGACCCGCAATCGGCGCAGGGGATTGCGCAGGGCTACAGCCGCCTATTCGGTTTCAACTTCTCGATGGCGCAGCCCGTTCCCGAATATGACATTGCCAGCGGCTATATCGTCTCCACTGCTGAAGATATGGCCCGCTATGCCATCGCAATGAAAAACGGCGGCGCGGGGTTGGTTTCGCCAGAGATGATGCGTCAAATCTTCACGCCCGGCCCTGGTGGCTATGGCTTTGGCTGGTGGATTTATGATAATGGCGCAAAAATTGTGCACGGTGGTGCCAACGAAACTTTCGCCACGGATGTCAACCTTTACCCGCGAGCCAATCGCGCTTTTGTCTTGCTTATCAACCAGGGACATCAATTCGACCATTTTGTTTCCGCCGCCCAATTGCGGGACACGCTCGAAGCGGTCACGCTGGGACGAAAGCCGCCGCCGGTTTCCGATGGTTGGTCTGTACGTTGGCCTGGTTGGGGGTTGGGCCTGCTGACAATGGGTCTGGGTTTCATGCACTTGCGTAATTTGTTCGGCTTGCGCAGCTGGCGTGAACGTGCCCGGGAGATGTCTGTTGGCAAGCGTATTTGGGATGTCGGGCTATCGTTCCTGATTCCCACAGTCATCCTTGTGTTGGTTTTGAGCCAGGTCAAAGCCTTCTATGGTTATCGCTTCAACCTGTGGCCCACCCTGGCCCATCTCAGATTCGTCATGCCGGATGTCTTCATCCTGATGTTGGTCAGCATTTTGCCGGATTACATTCAGGGCATCTGCAAGTTGTTCTTGTTGAATAAATCGAAAAACAATCATTCGTGAATTGCCAAAAAGGAAATCACCATGACCACAACCATAATACCGTTTGAACTAAACAAAAAATCCGGGGTGCTGGAAGTGCAGTACGCACCCAACCGCAGTATCACCGAATCCGGCTTTGACCTGCTCGCGGGCTTTGGCTTTGACGTCAACATGGCCATCGGCTACCCGACCATGCGCGCTTTTGTGCGTTCTTACGAAGGCACTGGTTATTACACCGCCTCAGCCTGGATTCAAATCGTCACCCGGCGGGAATTTGCCTCGCTGGACGATGCAGAACCGGCGGCGATTCTCTCCTCGGTGGATGTCAACGGTACGCTGGATGCGTTGGGCGTTCCCTTCTTCGGGATGGGTTTCCCCGCTGAAATCTACGACGCGCCCTGCTGTAACCTGGGCGACTGTGCCAAATTGGAGTGGGTTGCAGATACCTTTTTCGTCACCATGCCCAGCCGGATTAACGACAACACCATCTTCCGCCTGGCCGGGTTTCAATGGGGCTATGTCGAATATGACCTGAACGCAAAACGGCAGGTGGAAATCAACCCATTGGTGGTGACGGACACGACCCAGTGGCAAAAGCACCTGCCGTTATTGGGAAGTCAGTTTGGTAAATGGAGCTATGCTGAGGGTTAACCGGCCCAAAATTGAAAGGCGCATATAAAGATGAAAAATTCCTGGGTAGCATATTACTGTATCGTTGTTGGGGCCATGATGGGCATTCAATGGCTGTTTTTTCTGGTGTCTGGCAGCGTGCCAGAATTGGTCTCTGCGCCCCTGGCTATTGCCTTTCACCTGGCGGCGGAAGGGACTACAGCCATTTTGCTGGTTGTGGCTGGCATTGCGCTTTTGGGTCAACGAAATTGGGCATTGCCGGCCAGCCTCCTGGCCCTGGGAATGTTGATTTACGCCATGGTCAACAGCGCTGGTTACTTCGCCCAGCAGGCTGAATGGGGCATGGTGGCAATGTTTGGCCTTCTATTGATGTTGGCGATGCTCTGTGTCAGGGCTTTGCTCATAAAATAGGCTGGCAACCTCGGCCTGAAAACTACATTCTTTTTCAGGCACGGACTACATCATCATGTAGTCCGTTTTTGTTTTATATGGCGTAAACTGTTAGCGTAAGGAGAAAGCACATGACACCTGCTTCCGATACCCGCTACTATACATTACGAATTTCCGGCACGCTGGATGCAGATTTCCTGGCATCGTATTGCCCTCCCGACGCTACGATGACCATCCAGGATGAGCATGTTATTCTATCCGACCTGCGGACCGACCAGGCGGGCATCCTCGGCATCATCCGCCAACTACACAATTTTGGCTGTATTCTTTATGCCCTTGAAACCAAATTCGACGATTTGTAACCTGCACCAAAGGAAGTTCCCCATGAAAGCAACCGGCCACCTCCAGGATTTTCAGGATGTCGCCCTAACCCGCCAGGGCGACGACGCGGCTTTTACCCGCCTTGTAGAGCGCTACCAGGCCCCGGTCTATAACCTGTGCTACCGTATGCTCGGGGACCCGGACCTGGCCGAAGATGCCGCTCAGGAAAGTTTCCTGCGCGCTTATCGAAACCTTGGGCGATTCGACATCCAACGCTCTTTTGCTTCCTGGCTGCTTGCCATCGGCGCGCATTACTGCATCGACACCCTGCGCCGCCGCAAGTATTACCTGGTTTCCATCCATCAAACCAGCGATGGCGATGACCGCGAAATGGAACTAATTGACCTGCACGCTGCCAACCCCGAAGATGAGTTGATGCATGCTGAAGCCTGCCAAGACGTGCATCAGGTTTTGGGAAAACTCAAAGTCACAGACCGCGCCGCGATTGTCCTGCGCTACTGGTACGAGTTTTCAGAAGCCGAAATTTCTGAAACCCTGGGCATCAGCGTCCCGGCGGTAAAAGCCCGCCTGTTTCGCTCCCGGCGGGAAATTGCAACCCGCCTTAACGAGAAACCTGGACAGCACATTCCTGCGGCATCTCTTTCTTTGACCCAAGCCTGTGGAATATAGGCAACAAGTTCTAACCAAACGAGGATGATTTCAATATGGACCGCTTGCAAAAACTACTTGACAACCTGGCTTCCCAAAAACCGATAAAACAGGCCATCATGGCAGTGGAAAGCGGCGATGGTTCTTTTCGTTGGTCTGGCGTAGCAGGAGAGACCGGCCAAAATGACGTACAAATCAAGGCCGAGACTCCCTTCTTCATCGCCAGCATCGACAAACTCTACAACGCTGCCATTGTGATGATGTTGGCTGAACAGGGCAAACTCAAATTGACCGACCCCGTTTCCGCCCACATGCCCGCCGACCTGACGCGCGGTCTTCACTCCCTGAACGGGGCAGACTACACCGACAAACTCACCGTCCGGCACCTGCTCTCGCACACATCCGGGCTGGCAGATTGGCTGGAAGATTACCCCCAAAACGGGCAAAGCCTGATTGAACAGGTGCTTGAACAAGGTGACCGGGCGCTGACCCTTGAAGAGATTGCCGAAGTCGTGCGCAGACTCAAACCACATTTCCCGCCGCAGGATTTGTCTGGCCACAAGGTCAAAGTGCGCTATTCCGACACGAACTTCATCCTGATTATCGCGCTTATCGAAACTGTCTGCGGACAGCCCTTGCATCTGGTTCACGAAGAACTGCTCTACAAACCGCTCGGCTTGCATCACACCTACTTCCCCGGGTTTTCACAGCCGCTCGCCACAACGCAACCGCCGGTTCCCCTGCGCGCCGATGGTCAGGTTGTCCAAATCCCGGAACTGCTGAAATCTTTCCGGGGCATTTACAGCACTGCGGGCGATACGATTACCTTTTTGCGCAGTCTGACACACAACGAAGTTTTTCAGAAAGAAGAAACCTTTGCCCACATGCAGGCCAGTTGGAATCGATTCGGATTCCCCATGGACCGCGCCGCCTTGCGCTCGCCCGGCTGGCCGATTGAATACGGCCTGGGGCTGATGCGCTTCCAACTTCCCCGGGTTTTCACCGCCCTGAAACGGCTTCCGGCGGTCATCGGTCATACCGGCTCGACCGGCTGCTGGCTGTTCTGGTGTCCTGAACTGGATTTGTATTTTTCTGGCAGTGTTGACGAAGCCAGTGCGGGAGCAATCCCCTACCGCCTCATGCCTGAAATTTTGAAAATTTTACGCAAGGAATTCGAACAATGAATCACAATCTTAAATGGCTCATCCCCCTGATTTTCGTCTTGACCCTGGTGGCCGCCCTGGCGGGCATCTGGCCCGCAGAAGGAACGCCCTACCCGCTGACCACCTTCCGAGGCGAAGAAGTGACCATCAACGCCCGCGGCTTGTATTATTGGGATACGGTCAGCATGGCCGCCCAGATGCAGGCCAACGACCTGGTCGCGCTCACGCTCGGCCTGCCCCTGCTGGCGATTTCCTCCTGGCTGGCCTTGCGTGGCTCCCTGCGCGGACGTCTCCTGCTGGCTGGCACGCTCGGCTTCATCCTGTACACTTACATCACCATGATGGTCGGCGCGCACTACAACGCCCTCTTCCTTGTCTATATCGCTCTTTTCAGCCTGAGCCTGTTCGCCTTCGTGCTCGTGATGATGTCCTTTGACCTGGAAACCTTGCCCGCACATTTCTCCGAAAACCTGCCGCGCGGCTGGATTGCCGGATTGCTCTTCTTCGCCGCCGCCTTTCTCTCGCTGGCCTGGCTGGGACGCATCGCGGCGACCTTCGCCTCGGGGGCCGTTCCTGCGCTCGAAAATACGACCAGCATGTTCATCCAGGCGATGGATTTGGGACTCATCGTCCCGGTCTGTCTCCTGGGTGGTATCCTGCTCCTGCGCCGCCAACCCTGGGGCTACCTGCTGGCTTCGGTCGGGCTGACCAAATTCCTGACTCTCGGTATCGCCGTCAGCCTGATGGGGCTGAATATGGCACGGGTTGGCGTGCCCATCAGCACGGTCGAGTTGGTTGTTTTCCCCGGCATGGCGCTGGCCGGGGTTGTAATGACTGTTATTCTGCTCAAACATGTGAGGGCTTAATCCAATGAAAAACCAAACCTGGCAAACTGTTGGAAAAATCATCCTTTTTGGTCTGGGATTCCTGGTACTAACTCGTCTGATTAGTGAAATCGCCTCCCTGTTGGCGCAGCCCATTTATCAATCCCTGCAATTTCTTGACGCGGATGGCAGCTTCCTGTACCTTTCGATTCACCACATCTGGCAGGGATTGTTCGCCTTTCTGGCCATCCTGCTCCTGAGCCGGATATTCCGCATTTCG
>JAWOIR010000141.1:0-5295 GCA_046484545.1 Anaerolineales bacterium | reverse complement strand
GGCCAGTTGGCGCAATTTATCGGAGGGTGATTGCAGTAACTGCCTGAACAAGGCGGCGATGTGCGGGTCGCCGGTCAGGGCGAAGGCGGAGATAATTTCGCCGCGCAGGGCAAGCGGATGCTCGTCATTTTGCAGGACTTCGAGCAGACCGGCAATGGCGCTATTTCGCCAGGGGGCGTTGCGTGGCGCGTGGCGTACCAGCATGGCGATTTGACGCTGGGGCCGCAGCAGGATTGGGTCATCTTCTTCATTTAGCAGGGTTTGAATCAGCGGGGTGGCGTCGGTGAAGGCTGCCAGATAGCGCATCACCTGGGTTCGCCCACTCCAGGCGGGTTGTTTAAGGATGGGTTCCGCCGCGCCGGGGCCGCGCAGGGCTTGCCCGGTCAGGTAGGCCGCAAAGGCCGGGTGACTGAAGCAAAACCGATTTTTGGGAAGTTTTTTCAGCAAGCCGCTCCCGGCCAGTTTGCCGACCAGGGATGTATCTGTGACGGATGCGGATTTCTTTGCCGGCTCTTTTTCTTCTTGGACAGTTTCGGGAGCGGACTCAGGCTCGCCTGCTTCCGTTTCGACGGTCGGTTCCGACTCAGCCTCACCTGTTTCCGTTTCAGCAGCTGGTTCTGGCTCAGGCGTGTCCTGCGCGATGACCTGCTCGAATGCTTTGACCCACTCCCTGGCCTGTTTCTCCTCGAAGGCGGCCATCTGATTCAGGCTGCTTTGCGCGGCAAGCAGTTGCAGGGCTTCTGACGGAATATTCCCCGGCGAAAGGCGGCGGATGTGGGCTTCGATGTGGTCCGGGATATTAGAGCCGCGCACATCGCCTGCGTAAGCCGCCCAGATTTTGAGTGTGTATTCGAGCGGGGTCAGGCCGAGATTGTCTTGCGCGAGCCAGCGTTTGAGCAGTAAGTTGTCCACTGCGGGTGCGGTTTGCGCCCAGGATTCGTCCCTGACGTATTGCCCCCAGAGGGAATCCCACTTTTGGAGGTATTCTTGCTGCTGCTGAGGCATCCACGCCTGCAAGGCCAGGGGTACAAAGCCGAGTTGCAGCAGGCCGTCAATGTATTCCGGCGCGCCGGCAACGAGAATGCGGATTTGGGGGTAGGCGCGCAGGAGCAGTCGCAGGTACGCGCTGGCTTCCTGTATTTGGGGTTGGGGCATTTCGTCCAGGCCGTCCAGCAGCAGCAGGGCGCGCCCGCTCTGGAAGGCGTATTGTACGAAGTTTGGCACACGCGACCTATCCAGAATTCGCATACGCGCGGACTGGGTTTCGACGATGGGCGCGAGCAGGTCTTCGGGCTTTTTGGCTTCGGCGAGTGGCAGTCCCAGGTCAGAGACGTGCAGCAGGAAGGGGATGCGCTCATGCAGGCTGGCCGCTGCCGGGTGCTGTTCGGCAATCTGGCAGGCCAGGTGTGCCAGGGCGGTGCTTTTGCCTGCCCCCGGCTGGCCGGTGATAATGATGTTGACTTTGCCGGAGAGTGCTTCGGCCAGTCCCAGGCCTGGCGCGCCGTAGAACGCGCTCATTTCAGGCGATTCGGGCAGGTAGGGCAGGGTCTTCTCGACCATGCTTTGGTGATGTGCGTCCATACCCGGTTCGATTTGGGCCGGGGGGGCCATCAGGCGTGGTTCGATTGCGATTTCGTTCAGGGAAAAGAGTGAGGCGGCCAGATGCATTTCCTGGGCCTGATTGTAGATGTTTCGGCGGTGGCTGTCTTCGATATTTGAACCGACTCGTAGTTTGGCTTCCTCCCGCTGTTTTTTGATTGCAGCAATGGCATTGCGCAGACTTGGACGCAGGGCCGAGATTATCGCCCAAAAGATACTGGCGACAATAAAGCCTATCCAGAAGGAGAGCATGTCTATGGGCGGTAAACGGTTCATAGGTTTGCCTTAGTTGCTGAACAGCAGGCGTCCGCAAGACGGACATTCGACGAGTTGGGCGGCCATGCGCACGGTCTGGCCCTGGCCGGGGGTCAGGCCAGCGCCGCAGGCGTCGCAGGCGTTGTCGCTGATGGTGGCAACGGCCAGTCCGCGTCGTTTCTGGCGCAGTTGTTCGTATTTTTCTATCAGGTTGGCAGGGATTGTGTTGTGTGTGGCGGCGCGTTCGGCTTGCAGGTTTTCCAGGTTATTGAGCAGGGTGTCACGCTCTCCCATGAGCGATGAATTTTGTGAAATCACCTGAGATTCGGTTTCGCGCAATTTGTGTTCAGCCAGTTGTTGGGTGTCACGGGCTTCTTCGAGCGCGAGCATGGCTTCAAGTTGGCGGTCTTCCAGGGTGGCAAGATAGCGTTTGAGCGAAGCCAGGTCGTTTTGCAAATCCTGCAATTCTTTGGGATTTTTAACTTTCCCGCTGTAGAGACTGGCTTCGACCTGCTCCAGTTTGATTTGCTGGGCTTCACTGTCGGCTTCACACTCGCGCAGGGATTTCTCGGCTTTGTGCAAGGCTTCCTGGGCTTTTGCCAGCTTGCCCTGGACGGATTGCACGGCGCTGTCGTTTTCCAACACAGCGCGGATGGCTGCCAGGCGCGCTGTGGCCTGGTCGATGCGGCTGTCTGCCTGTTGCAGACGGTAAAGTCCCAGAATATGGCTCATGAATAAATTATACCCGTTCTATTGAGATGTTCTCTGATATTTGCCGTAAAGAAGGTCGTATTTTGCGGCGCGCTCACGCCCCAAAATGCGGGGTAACCTGTAAAATTGCCTACTCCCTGTGGGGTTGCTTGCATTGCTGGAAGATTTTACTGAGACGGCAGGTTGTAGTAGTTGTAAACAGCCTGCGAAATCTGGGCAATCATGCGCGAAACGGGTTCCCAAACAGCTTGCACGGGGTGATAAACGTAGATAACGATGACGTAATTGCCGCCAGGGGTGTAAATAATTCCGGCGTCGCTGAAATTGCGGATGATGCCCGACGGGCCGCTAATCCAGCCGTGTTTGTGGGCAATGGGAATTCCCTCGGGCAGCCCGGCTTCGAGCAAGACGCCGATGCGGTCGAGTTTCATGTACTCAATCATTTCCAGGCAGACTTCGCTGCTCATTTTGTCCGGGAAAGCGGCCACCAGCGCGCCACCGTTGGTTTCCGAACACTGGTAAAGGTCGGCCAGCAGTTGTCCCATATCGGAAGCGGTGGTTTGGTTGTAAATGTCCGGATTGGTAAAGACGTCGGTGCGTTGGTTGGATGCGGTTTCGAATCGTTGCAGGAGCGGCGCGCCGTTAAAGAAGTACCCGGCGATGAAGGTCTCTGTCAGGCCAAGGGTTTGCATATCGTTGGTGACAACCAGCGGGCCGCGCGTTCGGTCAATACGTTCCATCAGCGCGTCGGAGGGCGGGTTTTCTGAGAGGGTCAACATCCTGAGCACGTCGGTGGCAACTTCTTCGCTCAGTTCTGGCCCAAGATGAAGGTAGGTGGAAATCAGAATCGGAATCTTGATGGTGCTCGAAGCGGTAAAGACGACATCCGGCTCGATGCTGATGTCTTCGTTCTGGTCGTAGGCGAAGTGCAGTTCCTCACCGGTTTGCAGGTCGAGCATATAGAAGCCGACCACGCCGTCAAAGGGTGTCAGGTCGACAATTTGGCGGATGAGAATACCAAGGTTGTTGAGGGCAGGCCGACCGGCCAGCGTGCGTTGGGATGTCAGGGTAATGATGCGGGCGTTGGGTGAACGCAAGGCGTCTTCAATCAGGATGACGGCGCGGTTGATATCCACTTCCTGGCCGGGGGTTCCAGGCAAAAAATTGACCTGTCCGGGGACGGCCTGGGCGGGCATGGGCGGGATGTCGTAGCGCGGCGCGATTTCATTGCGCAGGTAGTCGTGCAGGTTGTCCTGGGAGAAGGAGGCTACCAGCGGGATGGGCGTGGTTTCTGTCTGTTGTCCCCACAGGAAATCCCAAAAACCAACCCAGAACGAGCTGCCGGTGCGCTGCAAATCTGCCGCTGCCAGCATGGACTCGGTTTCGATGCTAAAGCCAACCAGCGCTGGGTCGAGGTGGATGATTTCCCCGGCATACTGGATTTCAATTGGAGCATTGTAAACCTGCAGCAATCGCTGTGCGGCTTCCTGCGGGCTGACGCCGCCCACCGGAACTCCGGCGATGGTCATGCCGGGCGGGTAATTTCCCCTGGCCCGGCTGTAAGCCGTCAGTTCAATCATGGTCAGGATGATGGCTGCTGCGATGAAAAACAGCGAAACCCAACGAAGGATGAACGAAGTATCGCGTACTATTCTCATAAACTTAAGCCTCTACCGCTAAAACGTTGGCCGCCAGCAAGACATACACAATCCACAACAAGTCGGCCAGGAAAAGGTGCAGGATTTGCATCCAGATTGGGGCCAGCAAGATGACATTAATCAGCCCTGCTGCCCATTGAATCAGGACGAACGCGCCTAGCGTCAGGGCGAATTGGCGCACTCTTTGTGGCTGGAACTGTCCAAGCAGGTTTCGCACCAGCCCGAGCGTATACAATCCAACCAGGACCGCCACGATGGGATGCACGATGCGTAACTGCACCAGGAAGTGGACATCGGGGTCGTTCTCCTGTGCCAACCCTTCGGCCAGCGATTCAGGCGGGAAGAGTGTGTCGCCCAGGGCGGTGACAGCCCCGGTCATGCCGATGACGCACACGCCCGCTAACCCAAAGGTGAACCACAGCGGCCAGTTGCCTTTGCCTTGCCGGGTGATGGCTTTACCGCCCGAAGCCCACCAGGCAGTCAGAGTCATGACTCCCAGCAGGATGAATGTGTTGAGCAGGTGCAAGGCGATTGCGATGGCGCGATGAACCGAGTCGTTGTCGCCGACCAGTTCGAGCAGCACCAGACCTGCGCCGAGCAGCGCTTCAATCAGGATGAAGGCTGCGGTGGTTGTCGCGCCCTTGCGGACAAGATGCCCTTTTGGATAGGCACGAAACGCCCAAATCAGCAGTATCAAGACCAGGATTAGTGCAATGCCGCTGGTGACACGGTGGCTTAATTCAATTAAGGTCTCGACGGCTTCCGGGCGGAGGATGATTTCCCCGTGGCAGGTCGGCCAGTGCGAGCCGCACCCGGCCCCGGAGCCGGTTGCGCGTACCACCGCTCCCCACAGGATGACGAGAATCGTCCACGCCAGGACACCCCAGGAAAATTTGGCAAAATTTGTCAGTTGCATTGTGAGTTTTTTCCGTTTTTTTCAATTGTACTATAATCCACTTATGCCCGACCTTTTCGACCACGCCATGACTGAACGCATGAAAAACGAAGCTCCGCTGGCCGCGCGGATGCGTCCGCGTACGCTGGATGAATACATCGGCCAGGAGCATATCGT
>JAWOIR010000072.1:0-8587 GCA_046484545.1 Anaerolineales bacterium | reverse complement strand
CAGAAAATTGAACTCTCGCATGCCGATGGATCCAACATCAAGCTCATGGAACAGTTGGATAAAACACAATTGTTGATTTTAGATGATTGGGGAATTACTCGCTGGACGGAAGAGGAGGCAAAATACCTGTTTGATGTCTTGGAAGATCGAAATGGATCAGGATCAATGCTTATTATCAGCCAGGTTCCCATAGAGAATTGGTATGATCTCATCCCAAACCCAAGCATTGCGGATGCAATATTGGACAGATTAGCTCATTCCTCCCACAAAATAGTCTTACGTGGGCTCATCGAGGAGCCGTAGAACTTGTTCAGGCCTTCGAGCCGGGCTGTCAGGTTGACGTTGTCTGAGAAGGCGTCTCCCTGCATACGCAGGTCTTCGCCAATCATGCCGACCATCATCGGGCCGGTGTGAATACCAATCCCAACCGAAATGGGCGGCAGACCGCGCTCCTTGAGAGTGGCGTTGAAAGCCTGCACCGCCTCCGATTTTTCGATGCCCGCCCTTACGGCGTCCGCGACACCGTAGGGGAAAATCGCCATCATGCCGTCGCCCAGGAATTTGACCACAAATCCCTCGTGCTTCTGGATGATGGGGCTGACCAATTTCAGGTACTCGTTGACAAAGTTGAAGTTTTCCTGCGCGGTCATCTTTTCAGACAAGGTCGTAAAACCGCGAATATCGGAGAACATGACCGCCATCTCGGCGCTGACGTGGTCACCCAACTGGACTTTGGTAATACTGTCTTTTTCAAGGAATTCGAGGTATTGGGAGGGGATAAAACGTTGGGCCGCGTTCAGGAACTGCTCCTTCAAGCGGTTCGATTCGGTGATGGACTGCGCCATGCCATCGACTGCGCGGCTAAGTTCCCCCAACTCATCGGGACGATTGGAATCTTCGGCGAGTAGTTCAGGCTGGTAGGTCTTGTTCTCAAAAGCCACAATTGCGCAGGTCAGGTTGTCGAGCGGCTTCGAGATGTTCATCATCTCGTACACCGCCCAGATGAGCAGGGCTGCCAGCAGCAGGAAGGCGACCTGCCCGACCAGCATATTGATGCGCGTGTTCTCCTGGATATCCCAAATTTCAGCGCGCATGACCTCCAAATCGCGGGCATAGAAAGCGCGCATTTCTTCTTCCAGTTCGGCAATCAGGGGGTCGATTTCAAACAAATTGGTTTCGGTGAGCGCTTCCCAGTCTGGCTCTTCTTCCAAGCTTATTTGCTCAAAAAAGTTTTCAGCCTGTTCGTCAATTGCATCAAGTTGTTGCTGGAGAAATTCAACGTCTTCACCCTGTAAGGATTTGGCATAAAAAAATTCATCAAGCCTCTCAGAATAGCGCCAGTAAAGGCCGTAATCTTCAGGGCTGTATCCGCCGACCAGGTAGGTATTCTTGATGGCAGACTGCATTCTCAGCAGGTCGGCGCGCGCGTCGGCATTGGCCTGCAAAACGGCTGAGTAACGCTCCACCAGGGCCAATTGCTGCTGGTAAGCAGCGGCATTGATGATGGTAAGCATCGCAATAACCGCCGCCGTAAAGACCAGCGCGCCCACCAATAGCGCCAACCTGGCTTGAATGGAGCCTGGAAGCAACTTTCTCATAGTGTGGAACCTCCTGAACAATTGAAGAAATGGAAGCAAGAAATCCATACCATATTAGCACATTTAACCGTCAGAATGCTTGGTATTTGGATGGGTTTTGTGTAATTATTTTCTTGAAAAATGGTACAATTGGGCGGTTGACTAACCACATTATTTTACAGCGATTTTCTGAAACGTGAAAAAACTTGGAGGAGAGACAGTATGTCTAAAATTATTTCTGTTCATTCATTTCGTGGCGGGACTGGAAAATCTAACACTAGCGCGAATTTGTCCTACCTGAGTGCCTTGCGTGGTCTGCGGGTGGGCGTGGTTGATACGGATATTCAATCTCCCGGTATCCATGTCCTGTTTGGGTTGGATGACCAGGATATGGGCCTCTCGCTGAATGATTATCTGTGGGGAAAATGTGACATCGAAGAGGCGGCTCACGATGTCACCGCTTCGCTTGGCACGGACATGCAAGGCAAATTGTTTCTGATTCCATCCAGCATCAAAGCCGGTGAAATTGCGCGCGTCCTGCGCGAAGGATACGATGTCGGCCTGCTTAACGACGGTTTCCATGCCCTGATTCAAAAACTCAAACTCGACCTGCTGGTCATTGATACCCACCCTGGCTTGAACGAGGAAACCCTGCTCTCGATTGCGATTTCGGATGTCCTGTTGCTCATCCTGCGCCCCGACTCGCAAGATTATCAAGGAACGAGTGTTACGGTTGAAGTTGCCCGCAAACTGGATGTGCCGAAGATGTTCCTGATGGTGAACAAAGTGCCGGAAGTGTTCAATGCTGATGATGTCAGGCAGCGCGTAGAGCAAACCTATGGTTGTGAAGTTGCCGCGGTCATCCCGCACTCGGACGACTTGATGACCTTGGCCAGCGCGGGCGTATTTTCAATGAGATTCCCTGAACATCCGCTTGCCGATTTGTACAGAGGCTTGGTTGACCGCGTCTTAGCCTGAAAAGGCTTACGCCAACCCCGATTGCCTGAAAGCCACCCGTTTCTCCTTGTTTCAACGGGAGGCTTTTTTATAAGCGAATAAGGATACCCATATTTGTTGGAAAATTTATGGCATCAAGAATCCCTTTTTTTAATATAAAACCGGAAGAGCGCAAGCAGGTCTTTGCGCTCGTTGCTATCCTGGCGCTGGCGACATTGGTGCTGGAATTGTCAGATGTAATTGCGACGGGGGGATTTGTCAGTAAGGTGGGGCCGGATAACATTGTCCTGCTGTGGATTGTTGATATGGTCATCATCATCATTACAACAGGCATCTATGCGATGGCGGTCGACCGTATGAATCGCGTGAAATTGCTCAAGTGGTTGTCGCTTGGCTTTGCCATAGTTTTTTTGCTGATGCGATTCATGTTCCTGGCGAACTTTCCTGATTGGGTGACGTATCCCTTGCTCTATATCCTGACTGACCAGTTTTACGCCATCTTCCCGCTGGCCTTTTGGGCTATGGTCAACGATTTTTACACTTCTTCGGAAACCAAGCGTCTTTTTCCCATTATTATCATGGGGGCGACCCTGGGCAGTATCTCCGGTAATGGATTGGCGGCCTTTTCTGGCTGGCTGTTGCAGCAGACAGGCGGCAGTGCGACGTCTCTGCTGATTATTGGTACCATTTTGTTGCTCGTGGCTCTTTCTTTGTTGCAATTTGCACTTCCCAAGCGCACAGTCAACGCCCGCCAATCACGGGATGTAAGCGTGGATGTGGTTCAGACCGTCAAAGTTGGGTGGGATTACATCCAAAACGTGCCTGTTTTTACCTTCCTGGCGGTTGCAATGGTGCTTTCGGGGCTGGCTTTTACCATTATCGAATATCACTTTATCTTTGCAGTTAACCAGGCAGCCGCCCAAAACCCCCTGCAATTCCAGACGGTTTATGGCACATTCAAAATAGTCTTGATTATCAGCATACTGGGTGCGCAAGCCTTTATCTCGGGGCGTTTCCTCGAAAAAATTGGCTTAAAAAATTCCTTTATCTTCCAACCTGTTGCGCTGGTGTTGGGTGGTTTGTTTGCGGCAGGTATTCCGGGTTTATTGGGCGCGTCCGGGGGAAAATATCTCGCCCGCCTTGTGCAGCAAGCCTGGGACGAACCGGCGCGCAAAGCGCTGCAAAACCTTATCCCTGATGAGCGGCGCGGACGTGTGGCCGTGATGATTGACCGCTATTTTTACGATTTCTCGACCATTGTCGGTTCGCTGGTGTTGGGTCTATTGCTCGTCTTGCGAAACTTTTCGGTTATTTCGCAGGGGCAAATTATCAATGTTTACCTGGGGCTGGCAATTGCTGCTGCGCTGGTGGCGGTCATGGCAGCGTTACGGTTGCGAGCCACATACGAGAAAAGCCTGCTCGATTGGCGGCTTTCGCGCTCACGCCGTAAGAGCGCACTGGATGGCATTGAATTTTAGTCTGATTTTTTTGGCTCTTTAGGAATTCCCGTGATAAGCCCCCGTATTTTGGGGTGTCAGCGCGCGTACGCGCGCTGACACCCCAAAATACGGCCTTCTTTACGGCAAAAATCAGAGAACTGGATTATTTTGGTGAGTATGGATAAAAATGAAATTCTTAAAAAAATGAAGAAAGAATGGTTCGAGCGGTTTGAAAAAATCATCTCTGATAGGAATATTCCCTCAGGCAACCTAAAATGCCTGGAATTGTGTGACGCGCGTTGCTGCCCGCGTGTTGGGATGCGAACCATGCCGCCGGAAGAAATTTGCAGCCCGCTGGTCGTGCTCCTGCCATTCGAAATGGAATTTATTATCGAAAAGACAGGGGCAAGCCGGGATGCTTTTCGGGTTTGGCCGGTTGACCTGGCTCCCGGCCTGACCCTGGAAGTGGGGATGCTTGACCTGGGAAAACCCTGTCCCTTTCTGCAGCAGGATATGCGCTGCGGAATTCACGACAAACTTCCGCTCGATTGTCGCACTTTCCCCCTGTTGCCCTACCTCGACCCGGCAGGTGACTTGCAGTGGGCGCTGGGCGAAAACTGCCCCTCGCTTTCTTACCTGAGTCCCGCATTTACAGATTACATGAAGGGAATTTGGTCTGAATTCGAACCTTTCCTGCCGCGCGCCTGGTGGGACTTGTACGATTTTGCCGACCACTGGACAGGCTATCCTAAACCAACGGAGCTGCCCGATGCCGATTGATTTGAGTGGCCCGAGCGGGGCCAGCCTGCATGTTGTCAATGGCACTTCACCCGATTTGCTCCGGTCTGCCTGTGAAATTTTTGAGCAGGTTTTCCCTGAAGACCGTCGCTACCTGCCCTACCTGCGCGCCTGCGCCCAGGGCAATCATCCGTCCCATCCCAATACCTATGACCACGTCTGGCTGGTTTCTCTGAATGGCGAGTGGGTGGGGGTGCGAATTTTTAGTTACATCAAAACCCGTTCATTCGGCCATGGCGCATATATTGGTTTTACACCCCAGGCGCGCGGAAACGGATTGGGAACCTGGCTGGTGGAGCAGACTTTGCGTCAGTTGGATGATGATGCCAAGAAATTTGGCCGGGAGCGTTCGCTGGGCTACCTGGTGGAAGTTGAACGCCCCATAGACGCTGAAACAGAAGAACAACGCCTGGAAGATGAAAAACGATTGCAATTTCATCGTCAGTGTGGCGCGATTATCTTGCCGGTTCCGTTTGTCGAACCGGTTATGATTGAAGATGTTGATTACATCACAATGGAAGAGTTGGAAGGCGAAAAACCGCGTCCCATGCACCTGGCCTTGATTCCAACCGAGTACGGTCAGACGCTGCCCCATTTAGACATTGCGGACCTCGTGCAGGGTTTGTATTGTGATGTATATCGACTGCCCCGACAGCATATTTTTGTCAAAAGTGCGCTTTCGCATTTGTTCAAATAGGAGTAAGAATATGAGCGAGATTACCCAACCTGTCCCCGAAAAGCCGCAAGCAAAGACTTATTTCGTTAGTTTGCGTCTCAAGTTAATTTTGGTGCTGGCTGCGCTGTTTCTCCTGGCTTTTGCCTCCATTTTTTATTGGCTGGATGGTTTCGTGACCAACCTGGCGATGGAAAACCTGCGCCGCGACCTGTTGGCTACTGCTGCGGCTGCCGCGACAGGCATTGACGGTGATGCCCATCAGGCTTTATTCGAGAGCGGCGAGATTGACAACGACACTTATACCGCCATTGCCGACTACCTTCGTCTCATCAAAAAGACCAATCCACAGGCTTCGGGTGTTTACACTTACCTGCAATTGCCTGACAAGCCTGACCAGGTACAGCTGGTGGTCAGCGCGGCGTATCCTCCTGGTGTAGAACCGGACCCGGCCCTGGCTGTGGATAAAGCCGGTGAATGTCTGGTTCCATCTTATGCCCGGCCCGGCCTGGGACAGGATTACACGGATATTTCCCCAACGATGGTTGCGGGTATTCGTGAATCGGGCGTCGAGAGTGAACTGTGGGATGACGAGTGGGGGGTTTGGCTTTCGGGATATGCCCCCATCCTGAATTCCAGGGGCGAATCAGTTGGGGCGGTCGGTGTGGACATGTGCGCGGTGGATGTTCTGGCGTTGCAGCAGAACATCCGCACGAACACCTCTATCGCGCTTGGCTTGACCCTGGTGGTGCTGATGGTCGTTGTTGGCGTGATTGCAACGGGCGTTACCCGCCCGGTGATGGAATTGACCCGACTTGCCGGCCTGATTGGCTCAGGCGATTATAACCAGGATTTCTCCCCCTTGTATTCGGTGCGTTTGCAAGACGAGGTGAACAAACTGGCCGGGGTCTTCGAACTTATGGCCGGCAAAATCTATACCCGTGAACAAACCCTGCGCGCGCGTGTTGAACAACTCGAAATTATGATTGACGAGAGCAAGCGCGATAAGCAGGTCAGCGAGATTGTTGATAGCGAGTTCTTTGGCGATTTGCAGAAAAAAGTTCATGACATGCGGGCGCGATTTAAATCGCAAGGCACCCCTGGCGAGCAAGAGTAACTACAATTCTGGCGAAAAGAAAAAGACCACCTGAAAACCAGGGTGGTCTTTTTCTTTTTGTACGATGTTATTCCTGCGTGGGCGGCTCGTTCTTTTGAGCCTGGACCGCTGCGATTCTGCTATTCAGCGCGCCCCAAACCCCTTGGGCCAATTTGCTGCCGGCTTTTCGGCGCAGGTTGGCCTGGTAGCGCACCCGTTCGCCTTCGCCGCGTCGAATCAGCCAGAATTGGCGGGTCAGTTCGTCCAGGGCCGGGTCGAGCTCGGCGCGTTCGGCGTCTGACAGGTCTTCGGCCCACTCCTGAATTTCAGCATAGGTCAATTCATATTCGCGCAGCAGATAGCGCATAATTTTTCGCAGCAAGGGAGGCAGGGCTGCCAGGTCGAGCGGACTGATGCCGCCCTCCTGGGTCTCTATCTCCAGCCGCTTTTGTAATCGGTCGAATACTCCGCTCATGGTTCCTCGCAGGGTTAGTACAATTCCGGCATCGGAATTGGCTCAGGTTGGGGCTGGCACTCCCCGCACCAGATGACATCGGCCACAGCCAACCCTTTGGGCGTCTCGTTGCCGCCCAGGAACATGGTAATAAAGCCTGACATCTTACTGGCATGGTCGCGGCATACGCCCCGTCCGCAGAACGAACAAACAGCGCGGGCACCTTCTTCACAGAACCAACATTTCATGGTTGCTCTCCGTTGAATGACAAAGTTTATGCAAGCCCAAGGATGGTCTTGGCGGCGCGGGCGAGTTCCTTCGACCAGGGATGGTCGGGGAAGCGCAGTGAGAACAGGTCGGCGCTGCCCATGTCCACCATGTCTTCGCTAAGGGGCAAAACGCCCACCACCGGCGCGTCGAAAATTTGCTCGCTGTGGGCCTTGATTTGGTTGGGGTCGTACTTCGAGAGCGCTTTGTTGACAAACAGGCGGATGCTCGGCACATCGAGGCTGCGGGCAACATCAAGCGTGACAGCCGTTCCCTGGAAGTCCTGCTGGTCGGGACGCAGGATGATGACCATTTCATCGGAGATGCCAATCGAGAGCAGGGTTTCCTCGTTCAGGCCGGGGTGGGTGTCAATCAGCAGGTAATCGAGTTGCAGTTCTTTGCGCAGGGTTTTTAGCCCTTTATTGAGCACATTGACATCGTACCCGTCGCGCAACACCCGGCTGATTTCCCCGGTTTTAATGCTGGACGGCACCAGCCAGAGATTTTTATCGGCCAATTGACGCACGCCCGCTAAGGCGTCCGGTTCGCGCCCGACGAGGACAGCGGCCTCGGTAATCGGGCAGACTCCGTGCAGATAGTCGTTCAGGGTTTTGTGAACGTTTTGTTCGTTTAGCCCAAACAAGACGTGAATGCCGGGCGATTGGATGTCGGTGTCAATAATGGCGACACGCTTCCCGGCCAGGGCAGCCTGTGCGCCCAGGTTGGCCGTGACGTTGGATTTGCCTGTGCCGCCGCGAAAAGAATGGATGGAAACAATTTTGCTCATTCCTGGTTCTCCTGTTTGGGTTGGTTTTTTTGTTCTTCCTGGCGAGATTTAAGATTTGCCCATAAGTTCATGCCGCCGGTTGCGGGCCGGGCTGCGGCCCGTTCCTGGATGAGCGTTTCGAGCCGGCCCCACAGCGGGCTGGAATCTTCGGGGAAGGTATGGCGCAGGAAGAGCATGGCGTAACTGCCCACTTTGCGCCGAGCTTCATCTACTTGCGCACGCAGTTTGACAATTTCTTCTTCGGTAGCGCGTTTCATACGTTCTTCACTCAGCCGTTCAACCGATTTCCGCATGAATCCCAGGCGGGCTTGTTTGGTTAAGAAATCTTTAATTTCTGCCGCTTTTTTATTCCCGAAGCGTTCGGCCAGGGGTTTGAGAATGTCGTCTACGCTTTCCATGCGGGTAACAACGGCTGCTTCGCCGCTGGTGACGCGGTCGGTCATGCCCAGGCTTTCCTCCAGCCAGGTTTTTCCGCTTTTCAGGCCGCGCTTGATGACGTAGGCAATCAGCCCTGCAGCGGCAAGACCTGTCGCTGCGGC
>JAWOIR010000024.1:0-6667 GCA_046484545.1 Anaerolineales bacterium | reverse complement strand
TTTTTCACATTCCATATATATGCAAAATGCTTACAATATCGGTAAAGGTTGAGCAACTCAGTAAACGTTTCAACTGACAGGAAACCCATGCTCAAAATCAACCGCCAGACCGATTATGCCGTGCGCGTCGTGCTTGCCCTTGCGCTAAAGGGCGGGGCGGCGCGTGTTTCGTCCTCGGTAATCCAGCGCGAGATGCAAATCCCGAAGGCGTTTATGGGGCGGATTGTGGCCCAGTTGGCCCAGGCCGGGCTGGTGCTGACCTTCCCGGGGCGCGATGGCGGTTTGAGCCTGCCCTGTCCGCCGGAGGACATCACCCTATTGCAGGTGGTTGAAGCGTTTGAAGGCAGGTTGCTTCTCTCAGACTGTTTGCAGCCCGCGGGGGATGGCGATTGCCCGTTCGTCGAGCGCTGTCCGGTTCGCTCGAAGTGGGGACGTGTGCAGGCGGCGATGGCGCGTGAGATGGCGTCCATCCATTTTGCAGATTTAGCGCGGGAGGCCGAACAAGGCTTGCCGGCATCATCAATGTTCATTCTTCAAACTTAGTTTCACGAGGAGAAAACCGTTATGGACCCACTTATTCTTGCAAGGTGGCAATTCGGCCTGACAACCGTTTACCACTTCCTGTTCGTCCCGCTCACGCTCGGGCTGGGCTGGTTTGTGGCCTATATGCAAACGCGCTACTACCAGACCCGTGATGAGAACTACCGCAAAATGGCAAAGTTCTGGGGAAAATTGTTCCTGGTCAACTTTGCGATTGGGGTAGTGACCGGTATCGTACAGGAATTCCAGTTCGGCATGAACTGGAGCGAATACAGCCGCTATGTGGGCGATATTTTTGGCGCACCGCTGGCGATTGAAGCGCTGGTGGCTTTCTTTCTGGAGAGCACGTTCCTGGGCATCTGGATTTTTGGCGAAGGCAGGGTGCCCGAACGAGTGCACCTGGCTTCCATTTGGCTGGTGGCGATTGGCTCGAATCTTTCGGCACTGTGGATTTTGCTGGCCAACGGCTGGATGCAATACCCGGTCGGTTACGTCATCAACGAAGCCAATCGCCGCGCCGAACTGGTCGATTTCTTCGCCCTGATTACCAACCCCAAAGGCTGGGTTTTCTTCTGGCACACCATCGCCGTCGGTTTTGCCACCGCTTCGTTTATCATCATCGGCGTGAGCGCATATCACATCATCCGCAAGCAGCATCTCGAAATTTTCAAACCGTCCTTCCGTATGGGCGCGATGGTCGGCATTATCGCCAGCATCATGGTCTTCCTGGTCGGGCATGAGCAGGGCGTCTTCATGTACAAGCACCAACCGATGAAGTTCGCCTCCGTCGAAGCCCATTGGGAGACCTCGGCCCCGGCTGATTTCTCGATTATCACCATTGGCGACCTGACCGGCAAGGCAGAAGTCTGGTCTTTCCGCACCAGCCAGATTGGCATCCCCGGCGTACTCTCCTTCCTGGCTTGCAACAATTTCGATTGCGAAGTTAAGGGCGTATACGAACTGCAAGCCGAATATGAGGCCCTGTACGGCCCCGGCGACTACATTCCGCTTATGGTCGTCACCTACTGGACCTTCCGATTCATGATGACGATTGGCTTCATCATGATTGCCCTTTCGGCCTTCTTCCTGTGGGTCACGCGCAAGTCAGACTATGAAAACGCCAAATGGATGAAGTGGGTTCCGTGGGTTATCGTCATGCCTTACATCGCCAACGCCAGCGGTTGGATTTTGACCGAAATGGGACGCCAGCCCTGGATTGTGCAGGGTCTTCTCAAGGTGGAAGACGCCGTCTCCCCTAACCTGACCACCGTTGACCTGCTCATCTCCCTGATTGGCTACACGCTGGTTTATGGTGGGCTGGCCGCAGCGATGTTCTACCTGATGAAAAAATATGCCATCGCCGGGCCGGAAGCGACCCTGAAGCACTCAGTCGACCCCGCACCGGGATTGGTCGGAGCGCAAGATTAGTCATGTCGTAGCGCAAGATGGCATCTTGCGCCACAGGAGAAAATATCATGTCATACGAATTCCTGCAAATCCTTTGGTTCGTCCTGATTGCCGTGCTGTGGATTGGGTTCTTCTTCCTCGAAGGCTTCGACTTCGGCGTGGGGATGCTGCTACCGTTCTTCGGCAAAAAAGACATCGAACGCCGCGCTGTCATCAACACGATTGGCCCAACCTGGGACGGCAACGAAGTCTGGCTGCTGACCGCAGGCGGCGCGACCTTTGCGGCCTTCCCGCACTGGTACGCGAGCATGTTCAGCGGTTTCTACCTGGCCCTCTTCCTCTTGCTGGTCGGCCTGATTATTCGCGGTATCTCCTTTGAGTACCGCTCGAAGGACGCCAACCTGAAATGGCGCAGCACCTTCGACTGGATGATTGCGACCGGCTCTTTCCTGGCGGCCCTGCTGCTGGGCGCGGCTTTCGCCAACCTGGCCCGCGGCGTGCCGATTGACGCCAGTATGAACGTGGTCTGTCCGAACGGTAATCCGTGCGCCAACGGCCTGGTGGTCGTCTTCAACCTGCTCAATCCCTACGGCCTGCTGGGCGGGCTGGCAACGGTGGCCGTCTTCCTGGTGCATGGCGCAAACTTCATGGCCCTGAAGATGGAAGGCGAACTGCGCGAACGCGCCAGCGCCTGGGCCTGGAAACTGTGGATGGGCGCTGTGGTGGCTGTCCTGCTGCTGACGGTCGGCACCTATTTCTACACCGACATCCTGACCAAGATGGGCGTCAACCCCGGCATCACCCCGATTCTCTCGCTGGCGACCTTGCTGGTGACCGGCTATTTCATCAAGAGCAAGCGTGAAGGCTGGGCATTTATCTTGCTCTCCCTGCACATCGTGCTGACCCAGGTGACGTTCTTCATGCTGATGTTCCCGCGCGTGATGATTTCGACCCTCAACCCGGCCTGGTCGCTGACCATCTACAACGCCTCGTCTTCAGAATACACGCTGACGGTCATGTCCATCATCGCGCTCATCTTCGTCCCGATTGTGCTGGCCTACCAGGGCTGGTCATACTGGATGTTCCGCAAGCGCGTGATTGCTGACAAGAAATCGCTGGTGTACTAAATATCCTGATAAGGGAGAGGCGAAACCTTCGAAATAATTTATGCTCAAGTTGGACTTACAGATTACATACGAGGGCACAAAACCTCTTCCCATCCGGCATATTTTTATGGTATAAGAAAGGCATGCCCTGCTGTGTTCGTGATGGTGTACCATCGGTTCTGGGCCAACACCCACCAATTGGGGTTCCATCTCTGGGCGAGGATGCGATAGGCCTGAGCCAAGGCTGAATCTCCCGGTAGAACCCCGACCTGCTTATGCAGGTTCAGAACTTTGCACCACACGGCATTTGCGGGGCTCTCTTCATCAAGGCAAGACCAAAAAGGCGCATGATTATGCGCCTTTTGCATTTAAACAAAACGGTAAAAAATCAGGCGAACAAGGCAAACAACATTCCTGATAAAGTCAGGATAAGCACAACCAGCATTGCAGAGAATGTAATCAGGCTATAGTAAATCTTGCGCAGGACGTGCCAGGCCTCCGAAAACCAGCCCATCAGCGACATGAGCATCATACCAAAGGTCAGCATCAGGGCAAGCAATGGCAGGATAAAAATGGGACGGAACGCGCCGGGTAAACCAAAGAAAAGCAGGAATTGCAAATCGCCATCCAGCGACTCGATAATCGCGACAAAATAAGCCAGCAGGAAGATGCCCATCAAGGCCCCGTTTAGCAGCGCCAGCGGAGTCGCAAGCCGCAGGAAGCAGGATGTTTTAGGCGCATCGGGCGCAGGCGATTGTAATTTTCCAATAAACCAGGCCAGGGGCAGGAAGAACCAGGCTGACAGCAAGCCAAAGAAACCGGCGAGCAGGCCCAGGAGTCCGGGTACGACTGAGGCGTCGAGGCGCAGCAATTTCAACGTAACCGGCAGCATGATGATGTCACGCGGGGCAAAGAAGTTGGGAGATTGATAATCAATCAGGCAAGCGGTATCTGGCTCAGGGGAAGGCGCGTCCAGGAAGTCCTGAACAATTTGGTCGGCGCAAGCGTTGTCGAAGATTTGTCCGTGCGCGCCCCAGGGAAAAGTGATGTTGTGACTGTTTGGCAGGAAAGCGGCGACCTGGTCAGCGTTGCTGGCAGGCGTAACCGGGTCAAAACCGCCGGAGAGCAGCAAAACTGGCATATCGCCTTGAACGGGGCGGGTTTCAATATCCGACAGGGCTGGCACATTCCAGTTACGACAAATTTGCAAAACGGATTCTGCGCCGCCTTCATCGAAGGCAACAATTTCGGGACGAATGCCGCTGTAGTCAATACTGGCCGGGTCAAATTCTCCCACTTCGGCGCACATGACCGAAAAATACATACCGTAACTCATGGTACGGTCAAAAACGAACAGGGAGAGCACCCGGCTGAGTATTTCAAAGTCGCCCTCTTTTGCGTCGTAGATGATGCGCGGCAGCAACTTTGAAAGGGTGGCGTTGTAGAACATCTGGAATACGCTGCCATACAAGGAGGCGCCATCAACCAGGGCGGGGTGCTCGGTGTCAGTCTCCAAATCATGCAGGACGATTGAGACCGGGCTTTCATCCAGTTGCAGGATTATGTCGTAGAAAACATTTTCCAAATCAGGGTAATGGCGATTGCAAACCGGGTCCGCAAGACAGGCATCGAAAAAGTAATCAAAAGCGCGGCTTTCGTGATGGATGCTTTCGAGATAAAGGTTCGAACCAAGGGGAACAACCCCATCAAGAATGACGCTGCGCAAGCTGTCTGGATGCAGGCGCATATAATGCTGCGCAAGCAAGGAGCCATACGAGACGCCATACAAGTTAATCTGGTCATAGCCCAGGGCAATACGCAACGTCTCGATGTCGCGGGCATTCTCGATGCTGTTGAAGTCTGACATGACCACGCCATCAGCGCGGAAACGTTCCAGGCAGCCGAGCAGGGCCTGGCGCGAAAGTTGCCGGGATTCTTCGTCAGGCAGGATGACGTTCAGGTGCGCAATCACAAAATCGTCGTACTCGGAACAATACAACGAGGGCTGTGAAAAAAGCGTGCCGCGCTGCTCAAGTAGCACAAAGTCGCGGTTGGGAGTCAGGCGGTGGGAGTTGAAAAGATAAGACGTATACAGGTCAATCGTCGAGCCGCCGGGGCCGCCCTGGGCGAAAAAGAGCGGGTCGGGGCGCGGATTGGGGTCGGTGGCGCGGACAACCATCACCGCCAGGCGAATGGTGCGCCCCGCCGGGTCATCGTAGCGGGCCGGAACGGTCAGGTAATAACAGAGAACGTCCTGCCCAGCAACCAGGTCAAACGGCACATCAACCATACATTCCGCAGATTCCAGGCCAGCCACCGAATTACTTGCCTGAAACGGTGCAGCGGCAGTCAAAAGCGGCAAACTCAAAAGCAACAATACAACCAGGAAAATCTTTTTGCACATAAAACACCTCGCTCAACATTTTTATCCGCCGATTGTACCGGAAAAGCGCCGCAAAACAAAATTACGATTTTTTGGCCGGGCAAAATTATCTGCATATTGGTTCTGTATTCGGGTTCTCTGATATTTGCCGCAAAGAAGGCCGCATTTTGGGGTATGAGTCCCTGACTGTCTTATCGGTGTATGGCCGCTTCGCGGCCCACTAGAAAACTCCGGAAATTTAATGTTCATGCCTGCTCCGCAGGCATGAACATTAAATTTCCGGCTCTCCTCAGCAGGTGGTATGTGCCGCGCCACACCGGTTAGACAGTCAGGGGGATATGAGCGTTAAGCGCGCTCATCCCCCAAAATGCAGGGGCTTATCACGGGAGCGCTCAAAGAGCCTTTTTCGTCAAAAAATGCGCCGAAAATCTTCCTAAACGTTCACTCCTTACCTGAATTATGTTCGTTTCGGAAATCGCTGTTTGCTTTTTGAAAATATAATTGTATAATTACTGAGTATTCATTGAAGTCCAAGGAGGTAAAGCCATCGAACAAGTACCAAGAAACGATTGTGCATAGATTTGCCCGACCAAAATCCATAAACCACCTACACAAATAAAAGGAGAACCACCATGGGAGAAGACATCATCACTGTCTTTCAATCAGCAAACTGGATTCTTGCAATCTTGGCAATTTTCGTGCTGGTAATCTTGTATATCGGCGTCCGCTATTCAAGTAAAATTGAAGAAGGGGAGGACCTGGTGCTGGCAGGGCGTGGTCTGACCATGCCTTTTTTGATTCCGTCCATTCTTTCCACCTGGATTTGTGCCGGCGCCATCATGGGAGCCGCTGGAGAGGCATACCTGGGCGGTTTCCAAGGCGTTCTTTGGGACCCCTTCGGCCCGGTAATGATGTTCATCCTGGTAGGGCTGTTCTTTGCCACCCGATTGCGCAGAGGCGGCTTTACCACCGTTGTAGACTTCATGAACTCGCGCTTCGGGAATAGAATGGGTTCGTTATACATGATTATCCAGATTCTCTCGGCAATTGGCTGGCTGGGGGGTCAACTGGTGGCACTGGGCACAATCATTTACCTCACAACCGGGTTCAGCTTGACAATCGCGATTGCCATTGGAGCGTTTGTCATGATACTTGTCACCTACATGGGCGGCTTGTGGGCGCTCTCCCGAATCGACGCGATAGTTTTTGTGCTTATCATTGCTGGCCTGGT
>JAWOIR010000017.1:0-9452 GCA_046484545.1 Anaerolineales bacterium | reverse complement strand
TCCTGCACGTCGGTCTGGTAGCGGACGAGGTCGTCGCGCAGGCGGTCGGTTTCTTCGGCGTAGCGCAGGCGGCGGGCCAGGAAGGCAAATTCTTCGCTGCCATAGGCCGGGACGTTGACATCCTTGGCATTGCCGCGCACAACGCGCATCGAGTCAATTAACCAGCGCAGGAAGGTGTGGGCTTTGTGCAGACGGGTGTAATCGTCGTCGTTTAAGATTCCGGCCTGGTGCATGGCGTCCATGCACTGGCGGATGTTGGGCTGGCGCAGAGAGGGGTTCGCCGCGCCGTGCGTAATTTGCAAACCTTGAACAAGATATTCAATATCCACCAGCCCGCCGGGGCTGTATTTGGCATTGAAGGTGCCCGCCGAAACAAGATGGCGCACCTGACGCTCACGCATGGCGCGCATGGCAGTCGCATCGAAGGGCTGGGCGGTGTAAACAAATTCGTCGCGCAGTTGGCAGGCCTGCTCCCCCAGCAACGGATACCCGGCAATCGGGCGCATCTTGACCAGGGCCTGGCGCTCATAGGCCCAGGCCGGGCCATCCGGGGCGTAGTAGCGACGGAAGGAATCGAGTGAGACGGCCATGCTGCCGGCTTTGCCATATGGGCGCAACTGTAAATCAACCTGGAAAATGCCCTCCTGGCGGGCCTGGATGGCAGCCAGGAAATCGCGCACCACGCGCTCGTGAAACTCGGAGGCGGCGATAACCTGCGGCCCGTCGGTCTGACCGTCTTCATCGTACAGGAACATCAACTCGATGTCGGAGGCAAAGCCGAGTTCGCGGCCGCCGCATTTGCCGAGGGCCAGGACGGTCATCTGCGAGATTTGGCCGTCGGCGCGGCGCGGCTGTCCGTGCAGACTGCGCAGGTCTTCGGCGCACAGGTAGTAGGCGTTGTTGACGATGACCTCGGTCAGGTCGGTCAGTTCAGCCGAGAAATCCCAAAATTCGCGGGTGTGTCCGAGCAGGTGGCGCATGTCGAGGCGGAACATCTCGCGGTCTTTGAAATCGTTGAGGACTTTACGCCAGGGCGCGTCTTCGCGCGGACGCTGGGGGCCGTCATGCACCGGTTTGAAGGCTTCCTCCAGTTCGGCCTGCAATTGCTGGCGCGATTTGGCGGTATCCAGCGCGGTCAGGTCGGAGACGACCGGGAAGAGGTTGGCGTATTGCATGCGCATAAAATCGTCCCACAGGAAATCGCTGACGCCGAGTAAATGGGCCAGGTTGCCGAGCACTTCGGGGCGTTCGATGGAGGCCAGCTCGTCGGGCCAGTTGGGGCGCTCGAAGAGTTTTTCGATGAATTCGCGGAAATGCAAAAGCGCAGAAGCCGGGTTGGGGCAGCGCGGTAGCAGGTGGGTGAAGTGCTTAATCAGCACGGCGGCGGTGCGCAGTTCACGCTGCTTCTGGTAGGATGTGATTTTGCGTCCGTCCTTGTCGGTGACGAAGAGCAGGTCATTAACCCGGCTGCCGCGAGTCTCGACCACCATGCGGGCGATGTAGGTGCGTGTCAGCGAGAGGGCGTTGGTGAATTCATACAGAAAACCAATGGTATCGGGGGCATCCAGGCGTAGTTCGGTGTAACGGGTGGAAACGCGGTTATCGATACGGATGTGGATGGGGTAGAGCGGCTCGGCGGTGGGCAGGACTTTTTGGAAGGCGGCCCCAACCCGTTTGGCAAGTTGGCTGCGGGCTTCGCGACGCTTTCCGGCCTGCATGAGCGTCAGGAGCGCCAATAACTCGTCGGTGTAGCGCAGCCAGGTCTCGGCGTCAGGCGCGAGGCCAACCGGTTTGACGGTAAACACGTCCACGATTTTCTGGGCAGCTGAGGGCGGAACCAGGGCACTTAAACGGCGAGACGAGTCACGGGTCGTCTGGTCGAGGGCTTCGTAGGTGAAGATTTCTCCAGCCTGGATGTCCAGCCCATAGACGAAGAACAGTCCACAAATCAGCGAGAGTTCCCCCAAATAATCGTAGGCGACAATCGTGACCTGCCAGCGTTCATCGTCGAGCGGATGGGCTTCGAGGCGGACAAGATTCTCGCGGTTAAGCGATTCGGCCATCAGGGCGTGCGTTTGAATATCTTCGGGGCTGAAGATGGCAGCGTATTCGGCGTCGAGGCGCGCCAAGTGCTGCTGGACGACCGGATTGGGGACTTCTTGGCTGGGCTGCGGCGCGGGGGCAACTTCAATGCCGCCGATGTATTTGGCATAAATGGCGCGGATGGCCTGGCTGTGGCGCTCATAACGCTCGAGCATTTTCTCGCGGGCTTCGCTGGCCGAGCCGCGAAACCCAAGGCGGCGGGCCAGCAAGGTCAGCGCGGCGGGGTCGGCGGGCAGGGTGTAGGTCTGCCGGTAGTGCATCATTTGCAGGAAATGCTCGACCGTGCGCAAGAAGATGTAGCCATCGGCGAGGGTGCGGCCCTCGGGGGAGGTCAGATGCTTGTAGCGGACAAGGCGGGTGATGGCCACCAGGGTGGAGCGTTTACGCACGTGCCGGTTTTTGCCATAAGCCAGTTGCATGAATTGGGTGACAAATTCGACATCGCGGATGGAGCCTTCGCCGAGTTTGACTTCGCCCCACTCGCGGCCTTTCTGGCGCAAGAGTTCTTCGGTACGCTGTTTCATGGCATGGACGCTGGCGCGCACCATTTCGGGATTCAGGCCAAAGATAACCGGCTCGATTTGGCGGCGGAACTCATGTCCCAATTCAAGGTCACCGGCAATCGGGCGGCCTTTGATAAGGGCCTGTTTCTCCCACAGGCGGGCGTGCTTGTCCAGATATTCGAGGTAGGCTTCGATGTTGTTAATCAGCCCGCCATCACGCCCCCAGGGACGCAGGCGCATGTCCACACGATAGAGAAATCCTTCGGCGGTGACGCTGGACATGGCTTCGATAAATTGCCGCCCAAGGCGCAGGTGTTCGGGACGGTCTTCACTCCCCAGGAAGAGCAGGTCGACATCGGAACTGTAGTTTAGTTCACGCCCGCCGAGTTTACCCATCGCCAGGACAACGAATCCGTCAGATGAGACGCCGGTTCGGTCGCTGGCATAGGCCAGGCAGGCGCGGGCCATGCCGTCGGCCAGGAAGGAGAGTTGGGCGGTGACGGTCGGCAGGTCGTACAGGTCGAGCAGGTCGCAGGCGCCAATGCGCAAGAGTTCGTTGTGCTGGTAGCGGCGCAGGGCGTCGAGTTCCATGCCGGGGGCGGCCAGGGCGCGCATCGATTCGAGGCCCTCGGTTTCGTAGGCAGATGAATTTTTCAGACGCGAGAGCAAGTCGCGGTCAAGCAGAAGGTCGAGACGGCCCGGCGAGCGCAGCAGGATTTCGGTCAGGAACTGGCTTCCGGCAAAAATCGTGACCAGGATTTCGAGCGCGCGTGGTCTATCAGAAAGTTTGGCGAAAATTTCGGCGGTCGGCCCGTCACTGGCGAAGCGTTCGAGATTAATCAGGGCCTGGTCGGGGTCGGCACAAGTCGAAAGACTCGCAAGCAAATGCGGCAGCAATTCACCAACGGCAGAAGTAGACTCCGGGCTGGTGGCAGCCAGGCGACGCAAACGGCGCAGGCTGGCGAGGCCGTCATTGAATCCGAGTGTGTCGAGCAGGGATTGCGCGGCAAGTTCGGGGAAATCGGGGTTGAGGAGTTGGTCGGCGCGCAGGGGTGTGTTCATGGAGAGAATTATAACGGTATTGTTCCGGCTTGCACAAAAAAACGTGAGAAGTACCCATTTGGGTGAGAGGAGAAATCCGCGAATTAGATAGTCGGATGGCTTGTGCCATCCGACTATCTAATTCGCGGAAATTTTGGTTCTGGGCATTTTCTTCACCCAAACGGGTCAGGCAGAATAGCATTTATAGCGAAATTGGCAAAATATGGCTGTCAAAGAGTCTCCATTCGGGGCATGGCTTTGTGTATGGCAAAGGCATAGAATGTCGTCAGTGCTAAACGCAACAGCGCGGAGGCCGCAAAACGCCTCCGGCCTGCCAAGCCTTCTTCTGCGCGGCTTCCGCGCCTGCGTTGGCACGCTTAATTGTCATTTCGAGCGACAGCGAGAAATCCTAACCACCGTGACGAAGATTTCTCAGTCGCCGCTGCGCGGCTCCTTCGAAATGACAAGCACAATAAACAAAAATCATTTCTCACACAAAGGAGAGACAAAATGAAAACAAACCTGCTGAAATCCATGAAATGGACGCGCTGGGTGCTTCTCCCGGCAATCGTCGCCGCCGCGCTGATTGCGGCCACCACCTCGGCTTACGCCCAGGCGCCCGACCCACTGGCTGAATTGACTCGCGGCCTGAACACCTTGTGGGTGCTTGTCGCGGCCATGCTGGTCTTCTTCATGCAGGCCGGGTTTGCCCTGTTGGAGGCCGGGGTAACACGCGCCAAAAACACCACCAATATTTTCTTCAAGAACCTGGTGGATTTCATGTTCGCCACGATGGCCTACTGGGCGGTTGGCTATGCCTTCATGTTCGGCACGTCCACGGGCGGATTTATCGGCTCCAGCGAGTTCTTCGTCTCGGCAGCCAGCGCGGACGTGGCTGACCTGCCGGTAATGGCTTTCTGGTTCTTCCAACTGGTCTTTGCGGGAACCGCCGCCACCATTGTTTCCGGCGCAATGGCTGAGCGCACGCGCTTTGTATCCTACCTGATTATCAGTTTTGTCATCACAGCCTTCATCTACCCGATAGCCGGTCACTGGATGTGGGGCGGCGGCTGGCTCTCCGAGCTGGGATTTGCGGACTTCGCCGGTTCAACAGTGGTTCACAGCGTCGGCGGCTGGCTGGCCCTGATGGGCGCCATCGCCCTCGGCCCGCGCCTCGGACGCTTTGCCAAAGACGGAACCGCCATCCCGATTCCCGGCCACTCCATTTCGCTGGCTTTCCTGGGTGTCTTCATCCTGTGGCTGGGCTGGTTCGGCTTCAACCCCGGCAGCCAGTTGGCCATCGCCGGTGAAAATGCCGACGCGGTCGCGCTGGTGACAGTCAACACTGTCATTGCGGCTGCCGCCGGCGGTCTGGTCGCCATGGCTGTCAGTTGGATGTTCGTCGCCAGGAAGCCCGACCTGGGCACCGCCATGAACGGTGTGCTCGCTGGCCTGGTCGCCATCACCGCACCGTGCGCCTTCGTTACCCCGGTTTGGGCAGTCGTTATCGGCGCAGTCGGCGGCGTTGTGGTCGTCTATGGCGTCATCCTGCTCGAAAAACTGAAGATTGACGACCCGGTTGGCGCAGTCCCCGTTCACCTGATGAATGGCGCCTGGGGCACCCTGGCCGTCGGCATCTTCGCCACCGAAGCCGGCGTCACCGGCCTGATTGCGGGCAACACAGCCCAGTTCATGGCCCAGTTGGTCGGCGTGCTGGCAGTCGGTGCGTGGTGCTCTGCAACGGGTTACGTCCTGTTCTTCGTCCTCCTGAAAGGCTGGCTCGGCCTGCGCGTCTCCCGCGAGGAAGAGTTCAAAGGGCTGGACATCAAAGAACACGGCATCGACGCCTACCCCGACTGGGTCCCGACCCCCATCGGCGCGCCCAGCGAAACCGGCGATTAGCCAGATTCGACAAAAAATACCCGTCAGGATTTTCCTGGCGGGTATTTTTTGCCTGGTATTTGCCGTAAAGAATTCCTGACTGTCCACAAGAAAAAAACGGAAATTTGATATTTCCGGCTCTCCTCATCAGGCGGCGTATAAAGAGCTTTTTTTGCGCAAGAATCGGGTGGAAAATCGGCGCGAAATCGCCTACAATGACAGTATGACCAACATTCCAATTCCCTTCAGCGAAAGCAGCCAGGATTACGCCCTGGTCGAGCGCGCCATCCGCTATATCGAGGGCAACGCCAGCCGCCAACCCGAACTGGACGAAATCGCCGCCGCCATCGGTTTAAGCGCGTCACACTTCCAGCGATTGTTCACACGCTGGGTAGGCATCAGCCCCAAGCGTTTCCTGCAATACATCAGCAAAGAGAACGCCAAACAAATGTTAAAAAATTCGGGGGATATTTTGGGCGCTGCCTACGGGACGGGTTTATCCGGCCCCGGCAGGTTACACGACCTGCTGGTTCATACCGAAGCCGCCACCCCCGGAGATTTGAAGCGGCGCGGCGAGGGGCTGCTCATACGCTACGGCTTTCATTCCTCCCCTTTTGGCGAGTGCCTGCTGGCCCTGACCGAACGCGGAATCTGCTACCTCGGCTTTGTCCAAACTGACAGGCCCGCCGCGCTGGAAATCTTACAATCCGATTGGCCGAATGCTGTGCTGACAGAATCTCCCGAAGAAACCGCCGCCTACATTCCGCCGCTCTTCCACCTGTCAGACGCGCCCGAAAAACCGCTCGCCCTGCACCTGGCCGGGACAAATTTTCAAATCAAGGTTTGGGAAGCCCTGCTCCACATCGCCCCCGGACAGGTCAGCACCTACCAGCGCATCGCAGCAGATATCGGCTATCCGCAATCCGCGCGAGCAGTGGGGAATGCCATCGCGCACAATAAAATCGCCTGGCTGATTCCCTGTCACCGCGTCATCCGCAAGGAAGGCGCGTTCGGCGGCTACCGTTACGGCCTGGCACGCAAGAAGTCCATGCTGGTGTGGGAAGCCGGGTTAGCAAAATGAAAACAAAAATCTGGTTGGCCTTGCTGGCCGTCTATATCGTCTGGGGTTCGACCTATCTCGGAATCCGCTTTGCCATCGAGAGCATCCCGCCTTTTCTGCACGCCGGGGTGCGCTTCCTCGTCTCAGCCGCCCTGATTCTTGGCTGGCGATTCTTCCTCGCCAAGGATGAACGCCCCACACTGCGACAATGGCGCGACGCCGGTATCGTCGGCCTGTTCCTGCTCGTCGGCGGCAACGGACTGGTCTCGTGGGCTGAACAAACCGTCGATTCGGGCATTGCCGCATTAATTGTCGGCACCACCCCGCTGTGGCTGACCCTGTTCGAGGCTATCCGCCCTGGCGGCATCAGGCCCGGCTGGATGGCAATCGCCGGGCTGGTGGTCGGATTCGTCGGCATCGCCATCCTGATTAATCCCGAAACCCTGGCAAACGCAGCCTTCCGCATTGACCTGTGGGGCGCGGGCGCGCTGGTGATGGCGACCATTTTGTGGGCCAGCGGTTCGATTTATTCGCGCGGCGCTGATGTGCCAAAGTCTGTGTTGATGTTTACCGGTATGCAAATGGCGGTCGGGAGCGTCGGGTTATTCATCGTCAGTATTTTGAGCAACGAATTAAGCGGCTTCGACCTGCGCGACGTAACGACCACATCCTGGCTTGGGCTGGCCTACCTGATTTTATTCGGTTCGCTGGTCGGTTTTGTCGCTTATGGCTGGCTGCTGCGCAATGCCCCAATTTCTCTGGTTGCCACCTACGCCTATGTCAACCCGCTGGTTGCCATGTTCCTGGGCGCCTGGCTGGCAAATGAAATCCTGACCGGGCGGGTTTTCGTGGCAGCGTTGGTGATTATCAGCGCGGTGGTGGTGATTAACCGGGCAAAAGCGCCCAAAAAATCTTAAAATCTGAAACAATCAACCGGGGCAACTTGCTGTACAATGAATATATGCGTCCCAATAAAATGCGCAAATGTCCATTAATTTCATAAAGGACAGCAAAATGTCACAACACCCCAGGCCCAACCACAACATTAACCCCCAAGATTTTCAGGCCCAAGCGCAGCGTGCCGAGGCACAAGGCGATTGGCAAACTGCGGCAAAATTGTACGCCCGGGCGCTCGAACAGCGCAATACCGAAGTCTCGCTCATCAACAGCGTTCAGGCCGGTCTTTCGGCCAGACTTGAAATGCAAGCCATCTATGATCTGGTTGGCGACAGCCTGCGCGACACCTTCAATGCGCAGGTCGTGATGATTTCACAGTACGACCCGCAGACAGACAAAATCTTCCACCATTACGCCATCGAACGCGGACAACATCTCAACATTCCCGGCTGGCGTAATATCGACAGTTCACGCAAACGAATTGCTGAAACTTGCAAACCATACATGATTAACCTGCAAGAAATTCTGAAAGTGGTGGCCCAAGGCAAGATGAGCGTCATTCCCGGCACTGAACTGCCGCATACATGGCTAGGCGTACCCATGCTAGTCGGCGACCAGGTGTGCGGTATTGTTAGCCTGCAAAACCTGGATAAAGAAAACGCCTTTAGCAAAAGCGACATCGAACTGCTAAACGCCCTGACCAACAGCATGAGCCAGTCGCTCGAAAATGCGCGCCTTTTCAACGAAACCCAACGCCTGCTCAACCTCATCGAAGAAGAAATGGAAATCGCCCGGCACACCCAGCAAAGTATCCTGCCGGCTGAATTCCCCAAACACAAAGGCTACGATATTGCCGCTTCGATTATCCCGGCCCGGGCAGTGGGCGGCGACTTTTTTGACTTTATCCCGCTAAAAAAGCAACGTCTGGCACTGGTAGTCGGGGATGTCTCGGACAAGGGGCTACCAGCCGCCCTGTTCATGGCGCTGACCTTCAGCCTGTTACGCGCCGAAGCCGCGCGCACCGCCGATGCGCGCCAGGTGCTGATCAATGTCAACCGCGATCTGCTGAAGATGAATCCGCTGGGAATGTATGTGACCCTGCTCTACTGCGTGCTGGACCTGCGCACCGGAACCCTGGAATGCACGCGGGCCGGTCATCCGTCGCCAATCCTGCTCGATTCGTACGGGCATACGCGACAAATCGAGATGCAGGAAGGCCAGCCACTCGGCATCCTGGAAGATTTCACGCTCGACCAGCAGGAAATAACCATCCCGCACGGCGGGCTGGCCCTGCTCTACAGCGACGGGCTGAGCGAAGCCTGCAACGCCAGCGGCACAGAATTTGGAGAAGCACACATCGCCGAAGAACTCTCGACCCACAGGCACAAAAATGCCAAGAACATCTGCAGTCAATTATGGGATGCCATTGAGCAATACAGTTCCCCCATCCCGCACCAGGATGATTTTACGACCTTGGTGGCAAAAAGACATTAAGCATTGCAGAAATAAAAAGACCTGACAGATTCCATTATGGACCTGTCAGGTCTTTTTTTTTCAACTTACAACAACCTGTCCCCGCCATCCACAGAATCCGTCCGATAATGACAGCCACGGCTCTGACGATTGTGACGCGCGGCCTGGGCGATGACCAGGGCTACATCGACGGCGTTGCGCAGGCCAATCAAGCCGTCGCTTAATTTGGTCTTGCGATAAAAAGTCTCGATTTCGGTTTGCAGGTGACGCAGCTCGCGGATGGCGCGCGAGAGCCGGTCACCAGAGCGAATCAGGCCGACGTAGTGCCACATGACGTTCTGGATGGTCTGCATATCACCCTGGATGAGGGCCGGGTCTGATTCGTGCGTCAGGCCGGATTCGTCCCAGGGGGGGATGGAATCCGCTTCGGGATAATGTAAATTGGCAAATTGCGACAAAACGTGCTCGGCGGCGCGCTCGCCGAAGACCAGTCC
>JAWOIR010000469.1:0-3413 GCA_046484545.1 Anaerolineales bacterium | reverse complement strand
GCTCTCGCGCATGGCGGGTGGGCCGATTCTGTCCGTCAGCCTGACCTTGCTGGCCTGGGGCGTATGGCGCAACGGTTACACCCGCCTGGGCGGTTTCCTGGCCGGCCTGGCCCTGCTTTCGGGTAGCGCGCTCTGGCCCGGCCTGCTTGGGTTGGGACTGACTTTCGCCCTGTTGCTCGTGGTTGTGCGCGGACTGGTGTATTCATACAACAAATCACGCGTTCGGCTGGGAGCATATTTTGCGATTGGCGCGTATCTGCTCATTGGCAGTCTCTTCCTGCTCGCGCCGGGTGGTTTGGGCGCAGGGCTGGCTTCCCTGTCCGATGTCTTGACCCGCTTCACGAACTGGGACGGCGTCCCCATCTGGCTGCCGTTCACGACCCTGTTCTTTTACCAGTTCCCGGCCCTGGTGCTGGCCGTGATTGCGCTGGCGCGTCTGTTCGTCCAGCGCGATACAACCACGATTTTTCTCGGTCTATGGCTGCTGACCTCGCTCTTGCTGGCCGCTCTCCCGCCTGCCCGCCAGGTGGCCGATTTGGCCTGGACTCTCGTCCCGCTCTGGGCGCTGGCTGCGCTGGAAATCGCGCGCTGGCTAACGCCGCCGGAGAGAATTGCCGAACTGCATCCCTTTCCGATTGAGAATAGCGATGAAATGGAACTGCGCCCGGTGCAGATTTCGAGCGGCTTTTGGGAAGCCTTCGGCATGGCCCTGCTGACTGTTCTCCTGCTTCTGTTTGCCTGGCTCAATTTTGCCAGCGCCGCACTGGTTCCAATGCTGCCCGAAAACATTCAGTTACGCTGGATTCTGGTCGGCGGAGCGCTGGCCTTGCTGGCGCTGAGCGTCTTCCTGGTAGCCTTCGGCTGGTCGGTGAGTGCTGCTCTGCGCGGATTTGCCTGGGGCGCGTTGGCGGTTGGCGCACTCAATCTGGTTGCGATGGCGACCTTTGCCGCCAATTCTCGCCCCTACCCGACGGTTGAGATGTGGCCGGTTGGGCCGCCCTCCCCGGCACTGGGCGTCATCCATGCCCAGGCGCAGGAAATTTCGCAACTGGCCTATGGCACTGACAATAATTTGCGCGTCATGCTGGTTGGATTCGATTCGCCTGCCCTGCGCTGGCAATTTCGCGAATGGCGGGTGACAACCGCCGGGGCTGTCTCCTTCGACGCCAACCCCGATTTGATTATCACCCCTGCCAATAATATCGCCCCGGAACTGGAAGCCTCCTACCGTGGCGCGTCCTTCCCCTTGCGCGCCTACCCCTTGTGGGAGGGCTGGACGACCGCCGAATGGCTGCGCTGGGCCATCAAACACGATGGGCCGGTTATCAACGAGTCCATCCTGTTTTGGGCGCGTAATGATTTGTTTCCGGAATAAAATAACATCCAGGAGTTCCATGACCAAACCCAACATCATCGCCATTGACGGCCCGGCGGCTTCGGGCAAATCGACGCTCGGCTTCCGTCTGGCCGAATCGCTCGGTTATCTCTACTTCGACACCGGCCTGATGTACCGCGCCGTCACCTGGCTGGCCCTGCATCGCGGCATCGACATCAAGGACGAGACTAGCGTCGCCCGCCTGGCCGAAGACGTGCCGATTGAAGTCTCGGCCCCCTCGCTCGAAGATGGCCGCCCCTGCGACATCGTCGTTGACGGCCAGGACATCACCTGGGACATTCGCAAGCCTGAAGTCGACGCCAATGTCTCGGCGGTCTCGGCTTATCCCGGCGTGCGCAAGGCTCTCACCCTGCAACAGCGCCGCATCGGTTTGCGCGGACGGGTGGTCATGGTTGGGCGCGACATCGGCACTGTTGTCCTGCCTGACGCCGGCCTGAAAATCTATTTGGATGCTTCGGCGGAAGAACGCGCTCGCCGCCGCTACAACGAAATCCTGCAACGCGGCGAGACAGCCGACTTCGACGAAATCCTGGCCAAAGTCAACGAGCGCGACCGTGTCGATTCGACCCGCGACGTCGCTCCCCTTAAACCAGCCGATGACGCCGTTCTGCTTGATTCCGACAAACTCGACGCTGACCAGGTTTTTCAAAAAGCCCTGTCCCTATGCCAGTCCTAGACCGCTACAAGCCTCCGCTGTTTAACCGTGTATCGCGGGTCATGTTACGGCCCGTTTTTATTGGCTTGTTTCGACTGCTGGCGCGTATCGAGCTGCATGGATTAGAGAACATTCCACTGGGTAAGCCCTACGCGGTTGTCTTCAACCACGTCTCGACCTTCGACCCGCCCTTCCTGCTCACTTTCTGGCCTGAAACGCTTGAAGTCCTGGGCGCATCCGATATCTGGAATCGGGCTGGATTTGGCCAAAATCTGCTGGTGCGCCTGTTTGGCGGCATCCCGGTGCATCGCGGCGAGTACGACCGCCAGGCCCTGGAGCGGGTGGTGCGCGTCCTGAAATCGGGGCACCCCCTGCTCATCTCTCCTGAAGGCGGACGCACGCGCACCCCCGGCATGCGGCGCGGACGCCCCGGCCTGGCCCACATCATCGAAGAGACCGGCGTCCCGGTCGTCCCGGTTGGCATTGTCGGCACGACCAGTGATTTCTTCGCCCGCGCCATCCGCGCTCAACGTCCCGCCCTGTCCCTGAAGGTTGGCGCACCCATCCACCTGCCGCCGCTCGAAGAAAAAGGCGAGGCCCGGCGTCTCTCCCGCCAGCGCAATGTCGACCTGGTCATGCGCCAGGTTGCCGGACTCCTGCCCGAAGAATATCGCGGTGTGTATACCTGATTTTGAAATATCTATCGGCTCTTTGGGAGTTCCCAAAATGCGGCCTTCTTCACGGCAATTATCAGAGAACCTGCCTGTCGGCTCTTTAGGAGTTCCCGTGATAAGACCCCTGACTGTCTAGCTGGTGTGGTGCGGCACATGCCACCTGCTGAGGAGAGCCGGAAATTTGATGTTCATGCCTGCGAAGCAGGCATGAACATCAAATTTCCGGCTCTCCTCGGCAAGTGGATGCGCCGTGCCACACCAGTTAGACAGTCAGGGCTTCTTCACCCCGAAGGGTGCAGGGGCAGGCAGGCAAATATCAGAGAACCGGTTGCTTAAGGTTTTTCAGGAGGTTGGCGATGAAGGTGATGATTTCGGGCGGCAGTGGGTTGATTGGAGTGGCGCTGACTCGCTCCCTGCTTGATGACGGGCACGAAGTCTGGTGGCTTTCGCGCAACCCAGCCAAAATACGCGCGCCACAGGGCGTTCATGTTTTGGCGTGGGATGGGCGCACGGTCTATCACGAATGGCTGGGAGCGCTTAGCCAGATGGATGCGATGGTAAACCTTGCCGGTTCTACGATTGGGCAGTGGCCCTGGTCGCAGGCCCGTAAAAGGGGAATTATGGAAAGCCGCGTTAACGCAGGTCGGGCAATTGCCCAGGCTTTTGAAAAGGCCTCACCGCGTCCGCC
>JAWOIR010000265.1:0-6599 GCA_046484545.1 Anaerolineales bacterium | reverse complement strand
GAAGTGTTCCTGGTAGATTTGGCGCTCACGAGCAGTGACGCGCTTCCATTTTGCGACGAAGTCCTGGGGGTGAGAGTGGGCATGGCAGGTCTCTTTCGCGACTGCTTTTGCGTCAGGGGATGGATAAGTCGATTGCCTTATTGTAGCCTGCTTGGCCCGACGGTTTTGGCGATTATGCCAGCAAATTTTGTGGCCTTATCGCCTGCGAAACAGGCCATTGGGGTATTTACTTTTCAAGAGAGTAGGGTCAAAAGGTAGGGTTAACCCTACTGCGCAAACCGGACGGGCGTGTCAAAATCGGGGTATCGAATAACTTGTTCTCACCAAAGGAGAAAAACATGAAAGGCATCCAATTCTTTATTCCATTCCTGACTGCGCTCTTCATCGCCGCCATTTACATTTCCCCGGCCCAGGCCCAGATGGCCCCGACCGAGGAGCCTGTCTGCCGCGATGCGGCCGGCGGGGTGATTCCCTGCCCGCACACGCCCGAACCCGAAGCGCCGACGAGCGTCCCGACTTCGGTCCCGGCAAATCCAACTTCAGCGCCATCCAACCCGACCTCCGTCCCAACCTCGGTGCCTGCAAATCCAACCAATACCCCGACAGCGACGCTGACCAATACGCCGGCTCCCACCAACACCCCGGCCCCGACCACCACACCCATGCCTGTAGCCGCGCCAACAGACATCGTACAGGATGACGAAGACCCCAACGGCAGCGATTCGGGCCGAACCCTGGTGACCGATTGTCCGCCTGGCGAGTATCAGTTGGACTGTGTCGTTGAATATGCCTACCATTGTGGCTTGAATAACGGCAAATTTTCTCAGGAAGAAAAACCTGACGGCAACATCACGATTACCTGCAAGTTGCCCTCGACAGATGGTTCGTTTCCCGGTGCGCTTGCCGCTCTCCCCTCCGATCCACGGCCCAACCCAACCCCCGGCAGCAGATTCCCGCCCGGTGGCTGGCTTCCGTGGTTGGCTGGATTTGTCGGTTTGCTGATTGGCTCGTTCCTGCCGTCTGTGCAAAAAGTGCGCGAAGCCGCCCGCCGTTCCGGGCAAACCCGCGAACATGTCCTGCTCAATAAAGAAGAAGGCGGCAGTACACAAGCAAGTGGTTCGACAACTCATACCACCATTATCATTAAAAAAGGCAAGTTGTTTGCTGGCCTGGTGAGCGGGTTGGTTCTCTCAGCAGTGCAAAAAGTGCGCGAAGCTGCAGCCCGTTCCGGGCAAACCCACGAACATGTTCTTTTGAACAAGGATGATGACAGCGCGTCCGGCAATACCGGTGGCTCTAGTGGTGGAAGCGGCGGCTCCGGTGGCGGTACAGGTGGCAGCGGCGGCTCTGGTGGCTCGCAACCCAAGCCGAAACCAGGTAAAAGAGTAGACAAGTCGTCTGTGAAACTCTCGGAACCCGTCTGTAAAGGATAAATCATGAAAAAGATAATACTCTTCTTACTGCTACTGATGGTTTCCCTGGCCGCCTGCGGTGGTGGCGAGACCCAGCCCCTGGCTGACCAGCAAAGCCCAACCGCACAGCCGGCGCTCAACCCGACAAACACAGCCCAAGCCAACCAGCCCATCGTTTCGGCCACCGAAATCATCCCGGTCAAGTTGGAGCCGCAAGAAGGCGACACCCGTGCCTATGTGGATGGCACCAGCCTGGTATACATCCCTGCCGGAGAGTTCAGCATGGGCGTCAAGGATGGCGAGGACAATCCGATTCACACCGTCTTCACGAACGGATTCTGGATTTACTCAACCGAGGTAACGAACGACCAGTACGACCTGTGCGTTGCCGCGGGTGTCTGCAGTCTGGTTGAGAAAGCGACTCCCTTCTTCCCTGGCGACCTGCTCAATGGAGCGCGCCCGGCAGTCAATGTGACCTACCCGCAGGCGCAGGCTTATTGCCAGTGGGTCAATGGTCGCCTGCCCACTGAAGCCGAGTGGGAGAAAGCCGCCCGTGCGCCCGAATGGAAGGATTACCCCTGGGGCGATGAAGAACCGACCTGCGACCTCGCCAACTTCGGCGAGTGCGAAACCTTTGCCACCCAACCGGTCACGGCCTACCCGGACGGACAAACCCCGTACCGCATGTTCGACATGGCTGGCAACGCCTATGAGTGGGTCCATGACTGGTACGCCGACGATTATTACCTCACTTCCCCCTTTGAAAACCCGACAGGCCCGGCGGATGGCGAAGAGCGGGTCATGCGAGGCGGTTCCTACCTTTCCAGTGCGCAGGAAATCACAACCTTTGCGCGCTCACAGCAGGATCCGGATGAGGCCCGCGAAGACCTCGGCTTTCGCTGCGTGGTTGAAACCCAGGATGTGGATACCTTCGCCCCCATGTGTCTGCAGTTGAGCGGCGTCACGGATGATGTGCAGCAACCTACTATCCAGTGCCCTGAAGTGGGTGTGCAAACTGCTTCATTTTGTCAGAACGGATTGCCTTACATCTCCCATACCCATTTTACGAAGGAACCTGGGTATTTGGTACATACTCCTGACGTAAATAATTTGATTGGCTTCAAAGAAGGCGAATTCAACAAAGTATGGCAGAGTTGTCAATTTGTGGCATTCGATGGAAACGGGCACAGGCGGGTTTGCCAGGGGCCCGAAGGCGCTTCGTTCCAGGTTCGTACCAACGCAGCTTGCCAGATCACCAATGTGGTCGAAAACGTTTGCGGCGAAAATTACGAATATGACTCCAACCAGCAGGCCTGCGTCTATCAACACCAGGAAGACAAACAAGACCACGGAAACTCCTGCCCGGCAGGCTTCAACTATAACCCGGATACTCAATGCTGCACCGCCGCGCCGGAGGTCGTCATCCCACTGGCCTGCCAGCCCGGCTTTGTCTATGACCCGAATGCGCAAACCTGCATCAGCGTTAATACATGGGTAAAGGTACAAAGCGATTATGCCCTGGCGGCGTTCCCCTTCTGCTCGTTGCAGGACAATCCCACCCCAACCCCCAAGCCTGGCGACGATCCTGAACCTGAACCCACTCCCACTTGTGACCCCGCCACTGGCGCTGGCTGCTCCGCTATCAGCGACATCCGCTTGAAGACTGATATTGTCCGCGTTGGCGAAACCGGGAGCGGCCTACCGTTGTACACCTTCCGCTATATTGGCGGGACGACAGTCTATCGCGGCGTGATGGCCCAGGATGTGCTAAAGGTCAGGCCCGAAGCGGTCATCCTGATGCCCAATGGCTATTGGGCGGTCAATTACGCCATGCTTGGCCTGGTGATGGTGCCGCTTGAGTAATTGAAACATGCGCAAACAAAACAAAAAGACCCCGCCTGAAAGCGGGGTCTTTTCATTCTGGTTGATTCTCCAGCATCCACGAAGACGCTTCCGTGCGGTTTTTGACTCCCAATTTGCGCAAGATATTGGCGACATGCTTTTCGACGGTTTTCAGGGTAACAAACAATTCCTGTGAAATTTGCTGGTTGGTCTTGCCTTGGGCCAGCAGGCGCAGGGTTTCGGCTTCGCGCTCGGTCAGTGAGTCGAACGGCGTAACGATGGCGGATGCCGTCGTTTGGGGCTGGGGCAGGCAGGTATTCAGGACAAAGGCAATCGCTTCGTCTAGCGCCTGGGCGCGGCTTTTTTCGTATTGGGCCGTATAGGCTGCCTGGCCCAGTTCGGCGCGCGCGGCTTCAAGGGCGGCATCCATCTCAGGCCACATATCGGGCAGGCTATCGAAGGCGCGCACGCCCTGCCACAGGTTTTCAGTCATCCCGGCCAGGAAGGCCAGTTGGGATGTCTTCTTCTGTTGGGCGCAGACCCGGGCGGCCAGGCGTGTGTATCCGCCCATGATTATCCTGTCCATTTGTTCAAAGGACAGCGGCAATCCTTCGCGGATGTAAGCGGAGGCCGCCACTAGGTCGCCGCGCAAAATTGCCAGGGAGGCCAGTCCAAGAAGTGCATGGGTCAGTATTTGTGGGTAACGGTGCTGGCGGGCTGTCTGGGCAGCCTGCTCGTATTGGATTTGGGCTTTTTCAGTTTGTCCTTGAAGCATCGACAGTTCGCCCAGGCCCAGGCTTGAAACGGTAATCATAAAAGGGTCGTGGGCGCGTTTGGAATAGTGCAGTCCTTGTTCAAGGTGAAAAGTAGCCCGCGCAGTATCTTTGATGGCAAGACTGTGATAACCATTCAAATTAAAATGCACGCGCGCCTGACCCCAGTCGTTATCCAGGGTTTGATAGCGCGCCAGACTTTCCTCGTAACACTTCAAGGATTTATCATAATCGCTTCTTTCCCTGAGATTGACCGCCAGGTTGTTTAGCGCAAAGGCGCAACCGCTTTCATCGCCCAATTGACGATAGATGGACAGGCTGGTCTCATGCAGGGAGACAGCGCGCTTAAAATCAGACAATAGCCAGGCGCAGGTCCCGGCCAGTCCATGCAGGCCGGCTTTCAAGCCCAAGGCGAGTTCATCGTTCCGGGTGTTTTCTTCAACCAGGCCCAGGGCGCGGCTGGAGAGCGGAATCAGGTCGTTGAATTGGGCGCGTATCATCCAGTATTGTTCAAGGTGGACAAGTGTCGAGAGTCCATCCAGGCGCAAATCGGAATTGGGCGGGGAGGCGGCCCCAATGTCGAGGGCAAGCATCAGGTTGGGGTATTCCGTTTCGATTACGCCGAGCCAGGTGGTTTGCTTCGCGCCGCGCAGGTGGATTTCCGCTTTTTGCGCCAGTTCACGATACAGACTGACGTAACGCTGCTTGATGTCGTTCAGTTCGCCTTGCGCCCGGATTTCATCCCAGGCGAACTCGCGGATGGCTTCGAGAATGCTGAAGCGCGGCTCGTCTTCGTCGGATGCGTTTTTTTGAATCAGGTGCTTGTCGGCCAGCGAGTCGCTCAGTTCAATCACGTGATACTCGTCCAGTTGGAGTAGTGCGGCCAGGGTCAGGATGCCAAACCCGCCGGGGAAGACCGATGCAAAGCGCAGGGCGCGTTGTTCTTCGCTGTCGAGCAGGCCGTAACTCCAGGCGATTGTTTTGCGCAGGGATTGCTGGCGTTCGGGCAGGTCCCTGGCTGAAGCCGAGAAAAGGCTCAGGAAACGGGATTCAGGCTGCGGGTCGGGTTGGAGACGAGTGAGCATGGCCTGGGGGCTGAACATCTTGGCGCGCAGGGCAGCCAGTTCAAGCGCCAGGGGCAGTCCGCCCAGTCTTTCACATAGCTCGGCGATGGCCTGGGCATCTTCATCCACGGGGCTGAAATCGGGCTTGACCGATTGGGCGCGCTGGATGAACAGTTCCACCGCGTATTTCGTCTCCAGCGGCGGCAGCGGATAGACTTGTTCGGCGCGCAGTTGCAGCGGGTCACGGCTTGTGACGATGATTTTCAGGCCGGGCAGAACTTCCAGCAACTCGCTCACAAATTTAGCGCCGCTCATCAGGTGTTCGAAATTATCGAGAATGAGCAGGATGCTGCGGCTGGCGAGCGTTTCCTTGAGTCCATGCAGGATGCTGCGCCCGGCTTCGTAGCGAATCTTCAGGGTATGCGCAATTTCGAGCGGGATATCCTCGATTTTTGTCAGCGCGGCCAGGTTGATAAAGTAAACACCACCGCTAAATTTCCTGGCCAACATTTTGGCAAGATGGATCGACAGGGTGGTTTTGCCCGCGCCGCCAAAGCCGGTGATGGTGACCAGGCGGGTTTCATCGCTTAGCAGCAGGCGTTGCAGGTTTTGTATTTCTCTTTCACGGCCAATCGGGATTCGATGCAAATTTGGCAGGTTGCCGGGAATCGAAACCGTCAGCGGGGGCTGAGACCCAGGCTGACGGTTGGTTGAATTGGCTGATGAGCTGGCAGGGTTGTTCATGTTTTGATTATATCGTTTTTGCGGTCTGCTTCGCGGCTTCTCTTTGGGAATTTCGGGGATAAGTCCCCGCTATTGAGGATAGGGGCCTGCTGGCCTCGAACGACAGCTGGGACAAAATCACCACCCTGGATGGAATCACCACTTTAGATATTTTGCGGCCTATCACTGCGCTGCGATAAATATCAAGCCGTGTATAATACTACAAAATTATAGCCGTCCCGCCATTTTCCGGCCAAAAAACCGCCTTTTCTTGAAGAATAAGCCCGTAATGCGGTATTGTATGTTGTAGTACCTTTTTCGCCCGAAATCGCCTGAAACTCACCGTTTTTGCGAGATTCGGGCATTCTACAGCCCACTTACCAGAACATACATTTCAGGAACAAATGTATTATGCCCATTCGTTACGCCATTCTCAAAGCCGTCTCGTCCGAATCCCAGGCAGCTGCTGACAAAGTCTCTCTCGAAGTCCAGGAAACCCGCTCGCGTGAACTGGCCCGCCAGCGCGGCTGGGTCGAGACCGCTGGTCCGTACACCATCCCCGGCGAAAGCCGCACCCGCTACGCCAACCTGAGCCATGCCGAAGCCGCCATGCCGGACTTGAAACGCATGCTCGATGACGCCCACGATCACGCTTTCGATGTCCTGGTGCTTTACGATTATGACTGCTTGCGCGACCTGCTGGGCATGGTCTCGAAAACCCTGTCGCACTACAAGGTGCAGTTGTTCGCGGTCAACATGCCGGTCGAGCCTGTCCCGCCGGCGGA
>JAWOIR010000262.1:0-4177 GCA_046484545.1 Anaerolineales bacterium | reverse complement strand
TTGGTCTGGGATTCCTGGTACTAACTCGTCTGATTAGTGAAATCGCCTCCCTGTTGGCGCAGCCCATTTATCAATCCCTGCAATTTCTTGACGCGGATGGCAGCTTCCTGTACCTTTCGATTCACCACATCTGGCAGGGATTGTTCGCCTTTCTGGCCATCCTGCTCCTGAGCCGGATATTCCGCATTTCGTTTTCAGACTTCGGCTTCAACCTGAACGAATGGCGTTATTCGGTTCGGCTGGTGTTGCAGTTCTGCCTGTTCTGGTTTTTCGTCCAGGGTGTTATGGGTTATTTAATGGTGTCTTCTGGCGGTCAGTCGGCGCTGCTGTCGTTCTTGGACTTCCCGCTGACAGCCTGGAATGTGGGCGGTTACCTGGCTTTCCAATTCCTGCTCTCCGGCACGAGTTGCGGAAGGAGATGGCCATTTTTGTTTTCCGTAGCGATGATATCAAGCCTGCGGCTGAAAATGTGCTGTATGATGCTGCACATTTTCAGCCGGAATGGGTTGTGTCAATCTGGAATCTGGCGGGGCTGGCCAAGACCACGAGGAGCTTCGCGGATGAATTGCAGGCAGGCCAGCAAAATCTGCTTGAGAGATTTCGATGCTTTGCGGGAGACCGGAGCCGTGGTTTGATCGTAAATCTGTGGCCCGCGTTCAAGGCTCCAATCTGGCGGACGCTTTAGCAAGAGGGCGTAAACTGGCATTATTTCGTACATGGCTATCTCCTTTTTTGTCTGCACTTATCTTACACAAACTGCCTGCGCAGCACACCCGTCGGGCGGCTAGAAAAGAGATTACCTGACTGGGGAGATTTTTACCTGGTCAGTTGGGGAGGTCTGGTTTGTCTCACGAGATGGACGGGCAAATAACCAGATCAGGGCAGCGGCGTAGAACAACGCATCTGCTAGCAGTTCCAGCCCGTGAAACAGGCGTAGTTGCCAGGGGAACCAGTAAGCGGTGATGACCGCCATAAAGCCGGTGCAGGCGAAAATGGTCAATCCTAACGAGAGCCACAGGGCTCGGCGTGAGCCACTCCAAAATCCAATGACGGGCAAGCTGGCCAGCAGGAAGAGCAGGCTGCGTGCCAATTGAAGTGGAATCATTTGGCCCCAGGTTGGGATGGTTAATTCATATTGCCCGTTAGTGTAAAAATCGCTAATAAACGGCTGGACAAGCAAGCCAAAGGCAAAGTAAATCAGCGGGTAGGCCAGCAAGGCCAGGGCGATACGCCAGAGCAAATCTTTCGGGCTTTGTGCGGCAAATCCCGGGCAGGTCGCCGCCCCTGAATCGGGACGAAACAGGCTGGTCACCATCCCACTCAGGAACAGGGTTGGCGCCAGGAAGTTGAGCATGGTAAAAAGGCTGTTCTCAAGTGAAGAAACCGCGCCGGTCGTCATGAAAAGGAATGACTCCAGCACCATACCCACAGCGAGAAAAATCCAGGTGAAAAGGCTGAGAATCGCCCAGCGCGCCAACCATTTGGCGTGCAAATGGCCTGATATTTGGGCGAGAAAAGCGGCCAGGAGCATACTTCCTAGAAGAAACCAGAGCGTAACGGTTCCTGCATCGGTGCCGGCTGGCATTTCGGGCGGTGTAAATCCGAGCAAGGGCAGCAAGATACCGCCAAGTATCATGCCGATAAAAAATGCTAGTCCGCACAGGGGCAGTTTCCAAAGGTAAGCAAGTAGTGATTTCATGGGTTATCCTTTTAGTTTGGGATGGGGTTGCATTCGGTCAGTTGGGGAGGTCTGTTTCGGTAGCCGGGACAAATGTTTGCCAGCCGAAGCGGGTGAGTGAGACAGCTCCCAGGCCAATGGCGGCGACGATAATTCCGAGCAGGCCCCCAATGAGGGGGATGGAAGCCAGCAATTCGAGGACCAGGACGAAAACCAGCGTCCCGACGAAGGCTGATTTTACGGGCGAGAGCGGGCGGTTCGACACCCGACCGATAAGCCTGCCTGCCGTTGTCCCCAGCCCAATCCACCCGAAGATGACGGCCAGGCCGAGAGCAAACAGCCCCAGCAAGCTGACCGGGATGAGCAGGATGGTGTAGGCCATTGTCACCAGTAGAGAGATACCAACCACCCCAACCAGCAATCCGATCGAGGCGCTGACCAGCGTGTGGCGGCTTGCGGCCTCGCCAACCCGGGCAATGCCGCGGGGAAAGTAGCGCGTCAGGAAAGCGGCGGCCAGCCCAAGCAGCAGGGCGTTGAGCAGGTTGCGGAGCAGGGTTCCGCCCAGCGACGTGGAATTCCGTTCGGGCAGGTCGGGGAACGGGATGCCGCTTCCGGCGTGGGTGCGGCCTTCGATGACGGAACCCGGTAAAGGGTGGAGCGTTCCAGCGCCCAGGTTCAGGTTGCCGCCCAGGCGGGCAGAGGGGCTGAGGGTCAGGTCTCCGCCGAGGAGGGTGACATCCCCCAAAACCTGGCCTTGCAGGTCGAGTTGTCCTGAAACGAGGTGCAGGCTGCCTTGCAGCGTGGCGTCGGGGAGCAAGGTTGCCCGTCCGCCGAGCATGAGCAGTTCGCCGGGGTAGACGCCGGTTAGTTGATGCTCTCCATCGGTGATGAGCGTGACCTGGTAAAGACCATTTGCGCCGCAGGCGGTCAGCAGCAGGGATAGCGAAGCGAGAAGCAAGAGCAAACGGGTGTTTTTCATGCGGTCTCCGTTTTGCGGGTGGGTAGGAATGCAAAGATTAACAGCGCCAGGAAGAAGAGCATGGCGAGTGAGTCGACTATCTGGATGTGGCGTTCGAGCGAAAGTTGTTCACCCCAGGCGATTGCCAGGCCGGTGCTCAGGAAGGTGGCCGTCCAGCCTGAGAGGGCGACACCCAGAGCGGCATTGAATGGGATGGTGTCGGGCGTGGACAGGTCGGCCCAGATGGCGAAGTTGAGCACTGTGTAGAGGCTGACGGCCAGGGCGTAGAGCATAGGCATGGAAAGCACGCCGCTTTCAGCTTCGACCCGGATGTGGAAACTGTATTGCAGGTGGGTGAGGGCGAAGATGCCGAAGACCCACAGGAAGAGCGGGCGCAGGCGCAGGGAAGTGTAGAGCGCTCCGGCGGCCATTGCGCCGATGACGTGGGTAATGGCGATGAACAGCCTGATGTCGAAATCGGGCGATTGCCAGGCACTTTCCATGTAGAGCGGGGTTTTGAGCAGGCGCAGGAATCCCAAACTGTCGACGAAATAGATGCCAAACATGGCGATGATGAATCCGAAAAATTGTTTTCGAGAAACGCCGCCACGCGTAAAGCGCCCGATGGCGAATTCGGGGCGCAGGTGTTGTGCGGCGAGCGCGTTGAGCCAGGGGTGGCGCAGGAAGGCCAGCAGTCCGATGGCAGGCAGCCCCGCCAGCAACAGGAGCAGCGAGATTTGTCGGAAGGTCTCGAAGCGCCATTCGTCGGAGAAGGCGGCAGCCGCGAAATAGGCCAGGGCAGTGACCAGGGCTGCCGCCCAGCCGCGCCAGCGTACCGGGACGAGGTCGGTGGTCAGCGAGAACATAACCGGCACGCCGACGCCGAGGGCAAGCGAAACGCCCGCCAGCCAGAACAGGAAGGCGGCTTCGCTGTTCACCCATGTGCTGATAAAGGTCAGGGCTGATTGGAGGACGATAACCCCAAAAGAAAGTTGCAGTTTGCGCCGGAACTGCCGTCCCCAACCCTGCCGGGTCATCCAGCGGCCAAAGGCCAGGGCGATGACACAGGTCAGCAGGGCCAACAGGGCCATATCGCGGGCGACGGCGGCAGCGCTCAGCCCAAGCAGGCGGGTGCCCAAATCTTCCAGCCCAAGTTGGACAAAGGTAAGGTTGTAGTAGTACCCGGCGGACATCATCCCAACGAAGAGGAAGAAGCCAAACAAGAATGAGAAGTTGCGCGATCTCAATATTTCAATCATGTAACGGTACACGGGAGAAACGGGAGAAGAGAGCCGAAATGATTAAAACAACGCTCAGCGCCAGGAGCGCAATCCCAGCCCAGCCCGCGCTGGCGGGGAAAATCGAAGTCTCAAATAGATAGGGTTGCGAAATTCGCCAACTTAGAAAAGCTGTGATACTCATGCCGGTTGCCACTTTGAACAACCGAGCATGGCTCGCATCTGCTGCAAAAGGCGCGAACTTGAGCGTTCCTTTCACGATGTCTTTCACCAGGTCAACCGTCAGTGTCAGCGATAGCAGGG
>JAWOIR010000406.1:0-6066 GCA_046484545.1 Anaerolineales bacterium | reverse complement strand
CTGGGCGAGGACAACGAGAAGATGTCGAAGAGCCGCGGCAACGTGGTCGCACCGGATATTTTGGTGGATTACTACGGGGCCGATACCGTGCGCGCCTACCTGATGTTCTTTGCCCGCTGGGAGATGGGCGCGCCGTGGGACAGCCAGGGCATCGAAGGCTCGGCCCGCTGGGTGCGACGCGCCTGGACGCTGTTCACCGACGATGTGGTACACGGTTCGCCCTCCCCCGAAACCTTGCGAGGCTTGCGAAGGACGGTTCACCAAACCCTGCGGCGAGTGACGCATGACTTCGAAAACTTCGAGTTCAATACGATTGTTTCGAGCCTGATGTCGCTGCTGAACGAGATGTACAAAGCCCGCGAAGCCGGGGCTGCTGGCTCTGCCGAGTGGCAGGAAGCCGTGAATATTTACGTCCGCATGATGGCCCCGGTCACGCCGCACATCGCCGAGGAGCTGTGGGTGAACATTTTAGGCAAGAAATACAGCGTCCACACCCAGGACTGGCCCAAAGTAGACGAGGAAGCCGCCAAAGACGACGAAATCACCATCCCGGTGCAGGTCAACGGACGCCTGCGCGACCGCCTGGTCGTCCCGGCTGAATCGAGCGAGGAGGAAATCCGCTCCCTGGCGCTGGCGAGCGAATCCGTCCAAAAGCACCTGGAGGGCAAAGCGCCCAAGAAGGTGATTGTGGTGCAGAAGCGGTTGATTAATATCGTGGTTTGATGGTTGTAACTCCGCCTGGACGTAAACGCCCAGGCTATAGCGCAGCGCCCAACGAATTGGGCTTTTTAGCCCTGTGATTTAGGTGTGCCATGCAATGGTATCACCGGGGGCTCTTTGGGAATTCCCGTGATAAGCCCCCGCATTTTGGGGTGTGAGAGCGCGTACGCGCTCTACACCCCAAAATGCGGACTTCTTTACGGCAAATATCAGATTTGGAATGGCCGGCAACGCTTTTTCCTTGCCAACATGGAAAACATAGAGTAAAATACAGGGGATAGTTGAGCAACTAATCAACCATAAGGATAACCATGCCCCAGCCTACTCTCAATGAACAAACCGCCGCGCAGGTTGCCAGCCTGTTCGGGGCCCTCAGCGACCCGACCCGGGTGCGCATTCTTGCCGCGCTGATGGACGGTGAAACCAACGTCGGCGACCTGGTCGAACGTATTGGGGTAAGCAAATCGGCCATCTCACACCAGTTACGGGGATTAAAAGACAAACGCCTGATTCGTTCACGCAAGCAGGGACGCCACGTCTACGTCGCCATCGACGACGAGCATGTCACCGAACTCTTCCAGCGCGGCCTCGACCACGCCCTGCACGGATAACCCATGAGCCAAAACCATCATCACATGCCTGGAGGCAAAAACGCATCCTTGCGCCTGGGCCTGTCCCTGGGCCTGACCTTCCTGTTCGTCATCGTCGAAATCTTTGCCGGATTGTGGAGCAACAGCCTGGCCCTGCTGACCGATGCCGCCCACAATCTGGGCGATGTGGTCGCGCTCGGCCTGAGCTGGTTCGCCATCCTGATAGCCGCCCGCCCGGCCCATTCGCGCCGCACTTTTGGCTATCATCGCGTCGGCATCCTGGTTGCGCTCTTCAACGCTGTCAGCCTGATTGCCATCTCGCTGGGCATTTTCTACGAAGCCTGGCAGCGTTTCACCCATCCGACCGAAGTCGAATCCATCACCCTGATTGGGGTCGGCACGCTGGCCTTTTTCATCAACCTGTTTACCGCCTGGCTGGTCAAGGAAGGCAGCCAGCACGACATCAACATGCGCTCGGCCTTCCTGCACCTGATTGGGGATGTCTTCTCGACCCTCGGCGCAGTGGCAGCCGGCATCGCCATCCTGTTCACCGGCTGGAACTGGCTCGACCCGCTCGTCAGCGTCTTGATTAGCGTATTCATCCTGTGGAACGCCTGGTTGATTTTGCGCCAGGCCGTCAGTATCCTGATAGAAAGCACCCCCAAAGACATCCACGTGAACACCCTGCTGACCGACCTGCAAACCATCCCCGGCGTGCAAGACGTGCACGACCTGCACATCTGGGCTATTACCGAAAATATGCGTATGCTCTCAGCCCACATCGTCACCGCCGACCAGCCCATCAGTGCCGGGGTCGCCCTGCAACGCGACATCCGCGCCATGCTGGCGGAGCGTTATCGCATCCAGCACGCCACCCTGCAACTGGAATGCGCTCAATGCAACCAGGACGGCCTGTACTGCGCGCTCGGCTGTACCGACTAAACCACGAGGACACTCATGATTACAGAACAACTGATGAATCCCAAAAGCATTGTCGTGATTGGCGGCTCGAACGATATTACCAAACCGGGCGGCAAAGTGCTCAAAAACCTGATAGACGGTAATTTTGCCGGGCAGTTGTACGTCACCAACCTCAAGGAAAGCCAAGTCCAGGGCATCCCAAGTACCAACAACCCTGCCGACCTGCCCCAGGTGGACTTGGCCATCATCGCCATCGCCGCCCGCTTCGTGCCGGATACCGTTAAATTGCTGGCGGAACAAAAACAGACCCGCGCCTTTATCGTGCTGTCAGCCGGATTCAGCGAAGAGAGCCAGGCCGGGGCCCAACTCGAAAAAGAACTGGTCGAAATCGTGGATAGCGTCGGCGGCTCGCTGATTGGCCCCAACTGCGTCGGCATCCTGACGCCCCGACATCACAGCATCTTCACCTACCCGATTCCCAAACTGGAGCCGCGCGGCTGCGACTTCATCTCCGGTTCCGGCGCGACCGCCTGCTTCATCATGGAAGCCGGAATCCCCAAAGGGCTGACCTTCGCCAACGTCTTCTCGGTCGGCAACAGCGCCCAGATGGGAGTCGAGGAAATCCTGAAATACCTGGATGAAACCTTCGACCCCGAAAGCAGTTCGCGGGTCAAACTGCTCTACATCGAAACCATCAACCAGCCGCAAATGCTGCTCAAACACGCCGCATCGCTGATTCGCAAAGGCTGTAAAATCGCGGCCATCAAAGCCGGCAGTTCCGACGCCGGCAGTCGGGCGGCCTCCTCCCACACCGGCGCGCTGGCCAGTTCCGATGAAGCCGTCAACGCCCTGTTCCGTAAAGCCGGCATCGTTCGCTGTTACGGACGTGAAGAACTGATTAGCGTCGCCTCGGTCTTCATGCACCCCGAACTAAAAGGCAAGCGAATTGCCGTCATCACCCACGCCGGCGGCCCGGCCGTCATGCTGACCGACGCGCTCTCGGATGGCGGACTTGAGGTTCCGCACCTCGACAGCCCCGCCAGCCGCGAACTGCTCACTCACCTTTTTCCCGGTTCGTCGGTTGCCAACCCAATCGACTTCCTGGCGACCGGCACCGCCGAACAACTCGGTCTCATCATTGATGCGGTGGATGAAAAATTCGACGAAATCGACGCCATGGTGGTCATCTTCGGCACCCCAGGCCTGTTCCCGCTCTTCGATGTCTACAACGTGCTGGACGAGAAAATGAAACGCGCCAAAAAGCCCATCTATCCCGTGCTGCCCTCCACCCTGACCGCGCGCGAGGAAGTGGCCGAGTTCATCAGCAAGGGACGCATCAATTTTCCCGACGAAGTTGTGCTCGGCAAGGCCCTGGCAAAGGTCTACAATACCCCGCCGCCCGCCACGCAAAACCCCACCCTGCCGGATGTGGACAGAGAAAAAATCCGCGCCGTCATCGAAAACGCATCCGAGGGCTACCTGGCTCCTGGACAGGTGCAGGAACTGCTCGATGCCGCCGGAATCCGCCGGGCAGGGGAAGCGATTGCCAAAAGCGCCGGGGAAGCCGTCAGCGCGGCGGAGCAACTCGGCCTGCCGGTCGTCATGAAAGTCGTCGGGCCGGTGCATAAATCGGATGTCGGCGGCGTGGTCTTGAACGTCAAAACTACAGACCAGGTCGAGCGTGAATTCGAGCGCATGATTCAAATCCCGGATACCACCGCCATCCTGCTCCAGCCCATGCTCAGCGGCCTGGAACTGTTCGCAGGCGCGAAATACGAAGACAACTTCGGACACCTGATTTTGTGCGGCATGGGCGGCATCTTCATTGAAGTGCTGAAAGATGTCTCGACCGCCCTCTCCCCCATCGACAAAGCCCATGCCCTGGAGATGATTCGCAGCCTGAAGAGTACCCCCATCCTGGAAGGCGCGCGCGGACAGGATGGCGTGAACATCGAAATGTTCGCTGATACCCTGACGCGCCTCTCCGGCCTGCTGGATGCGGCTCCTGAAATCGTCGAAATGGACCTCAACCCGCTGCTTGGCTCTCCCCAGCAGGTCGTCGCCGTTGATGCGCGCATCCATGTGAGTAAAAAATCACAAGCCACAAAACCTGCTTGACACTCCGGCGAAGGAGATTATAATATTGGCCTGCCCGCGCTGGTGCTGGAATTGGCAGACAGGCATGGTTGAGGGCCATGTGTCGAAAGACGTGGAGGTTCAAGTCCTCTCCAGCGCACACCCAGAGAAAAATGGACAGGTAAAAAGCCTGTCCATTTTTTATTTCAGCCCAATGCGGCTCTCCAGGAATTCCCAACCCATCAAATTAAAAAAGAGTCCAAAAGAGTATAATCAGGCTTGTTACTCCATTCCCCTGAGGTGATTTATGCCCGACCCACGTATTACCAAACTTGCCAAAGTGCTTGCGCATTACTCGCTGGACATCCAGCCCGGACAACTCGTCCAGATTCGCACCACGCCCTATGCCCAGGAACTGACCCTGGCTGTCTATGAAGAAGCAGTCAAAGCCGGGGCACACGTCACCGTCACAACCAACCTGCCAGGCGCCGATGAAATCTTCTTTAAATTCGCATCCGATGAACAACTCGATTTTGTTTCCCCGGTACGAAAACTGATTACCGAAACCTTCGACGCAACGCTCGCCATCGGCGCGGAATACAACACCCGCGAACTCTCCGGAGTCGACCCGGCGCGAATTGCGCGCACACGCAAAGCCGGCGCCCCACTGACGAAATTGTTCATGGAACGCGCCGCCCGAAACGAATTGAACTGGTGTTACACCGAATTCCCCACCCAGGCCAGCGCCCAGGAAGCCGATATGTCGCTGCGTGATTATGAAGATTTCGTCTATAGTGCCGGGATGCTGCATCTGGACAACCCAGTGGCCTTCTGGAAGGAAGAGGGCGCGAAACAGCAAAAACTCATCACCTGGCTGGGTGGTCGTGAAAAGGCTGTTTTGAAGGGCGAAAACATCGATTTGACAATGTCCATCAAAGGGCGGGTATTCATCGAGTGTTCAGGCCGCGCAAACTTCCCGGATGGTGAGATTTTCACCGGCCCGGTGGAAGATTCTGTCAACGGCTGGGTACGCTTTAAATATCCGGCCATTTACGATGGCCAGGAAGTAACCGACATCGAGCTCTGGTTCGAGAACGGCAAAGTCGTCCGCGAAAAAGCCAGCAAAAATCAGGAACTGCTTACCGCCCTGCTAAATACCGATGCTGGTGCACGCTTTCTGGGCGAATGGGGAATCGGCACGAATTACGGCATTCAGAGATTCACCAAAAACATGCTCTTTGATGAAAAAATAGGCGGCACCATTCACCTGGCTGTCGGCGGCGGATACCCTGAGAGCGGCAGCAAAAACACATCCGGCCTGCATTGGGATATGCTCTGTGATATGGCTGATTCTGAAATCGTCATCGATGGGGATGTCTTCTACAAAAACGGCAAACCGGTCATCGCATAAAAACGCCCAACCTGGCGAGGGTTTATGCCCGCTATCACTGTTACCAATCTGAATAAAACCTTCAAATCCAAGCGCAAAACCGCCGGATTGGGCGGCTCTGTGCGCGCGCTTTTCAGGCCGGAGTACAACACCATTGAAGCGGTGCGCAACCTGTCGTTTGAGATGGACAACGGCGAATTGCTCGGCTTTATCGGCCCGAACGGCGCGGGAAAATCGACCACCATCAAAATCCTGACCGGCATCCTGCACCCCAGCGGGGGCGAAGCGCAGGTGCTCGGATTTATCCCCTGGCGCGAACGCCAAAAACTGGCCTTCCAAATTGGGACGGTCTTCGGCCAACGCCCGCAG
>JAWOIR010000366.1:0-6504 GCA_046484545.1 Anaerolineales bacterium | reverse complement strand
GCAGCCAACCGGCGCGGAAGGCGGCGTGGACGCTGGCTTTCATCTGCGAGCGCATCACGTCGGTCAGGAAGGTGGCTTTTTCGGGGTCCTGCGCCATCAGGTGCAGGAAGGCGTCCATTTCAGAATCGAGGGTCGATTCGTCTTCGACGATGTACCAGCGCAGGGCGCGTCCGCTTTCCTCGGCGCGGCGCATTTTGCGGCGGATTTCATGGCGCTGTTTTTTGTCGATTCCGGCCAGGTAGGCGTCGAAATCGCCGGGCAGGGGAATGGCCGGGCTGGGTTTGTACACGCTCAGGGCGTGATTCCAGCCGCGTTTGTCGGATTCAGTTTTCAGCGTGGTTAGCGTGGGGGAGGTTTCGGGCAGGTTGACCCACTCGAGCGCGTCCCAGGCGAAGGGCAGCGGCGATGCGGGGTCGGATAAAAAGTCGAGCAGTCCGGCCAGGAAGGCGTCCAAATTATCGGGGGCGGTGATTAAGTCCAGATAGTCCGAAATTTCGATGCTGCCCAGCAGCCAGAGCGTATTTTGGGAGAAAAAGAGCGGCGCGATGCCGACCAGTTCGCCCTCGCGTTCGGCGCTGACGAGGCAGAGTTGGGAATCATCGGGCCATTCGCCGCCGCCGCGCGTACCCCACCAGGTGGACAGGTATTCGTGGCGCAGGAAGGGGGCGCGGGTGACGCTGTGGGCGAGCAGGTTGTTCCAGGATTCAGAAGGGATGTCAAACTGGGTATGCAGGCTGAATTTCATACCTTTATTCTACCAGCCCGGCTCGTATTTGCCCCCATTTTTGGGCCGGGGATTTATAAAATTCTTGTAGGGGCAACGGGTCTGTCAACCAATTTCCAGGCGGTGGGCAGGGCGATGGCGGCCAGGGCCAGTTTGATGGCATCGCCAATCAGGAAGGGGGTGACGCCGAGGGCCAGGGCTTTTTCGAGACCAAATTGCAGGGCCAGCCAGCCCGCGCCAAACAGGTAGATGACCAGTGTGCCAGCCAGGAAGGGCAGAATCGAGGTGCGAATGCTGCGCTCCAGGCCGCGCTCGGCCAGCAGGCCAATCACAGTTGCGGCAGCGATGAAACCGATGAGATAGCCGGCTGTTGGGCCGAGGGCATAGGTCAGTCCGGCTTGCCCGCCCGCAAAGACGGGCAGGCCAAACACGCCCAGGGCGGTATACAGGCCAAGGCAGGCAAATCCGCGCCGGGAGCCGAGGGCGGCGCCAACCAGCAGGACGGCGAAGGTCTGTCCGGTGAGCGGCACGGGGGTAAAGGGCAGCGGAATGCGCACCTGGGCAAGCAGGGCTACCAGCAGTGCGCCAGAGAAAATCAGCAACAGGTCGCGGATTTTCTGGTCGAGGGTGGGCAGCAAGCGGGTGGTCAGGGTGTGGGCGAGAGTAGTCATAGAATTTCAGATTTGAGATTTTGGATTGGTGATTGGCGATTGGACAAGTTCGCTAGGTAAAACAAATGGGAAATAAAAAAGTTGCGTGGAAGAGTCATCAGGACTACTTCCACGCAAACAAATTACTACTTATCAGTTACCTGCTTACTTCTTGCCAAACTTCGCTTTCAACAAATCCTCCAACGTCGGCTGGCCGATTTCCTGCAGTTCGTAGCGCACGCGCTGGGAAGGCTTGTCGATTTTGATGACGCGGGTCAGATCGATGGGCGTGCCGATGATGACCATGTCGACATCGGCGGCGGCGATGGTGGCTTCCAGGTCGCGCATTTGAGCGTCACCATAACCCATGGCCGGAAGAATCGGGCCGGTGCCGGGATATTTTTCGTAGGTGGCGGCAATGGATTTGACCGCATACGGGCGCGGGTCGACGATTTCCTTCGCGCCGAAGCGGCGGGCGGCCACATAACCGGCGCCGTAGGCCATTTCACCGTGAGTCAGGGTCGGGCCGTCTTCGACGACCAGGACACGCTTGCCGCGAATCGATTCGGGGTCATCCACAAAGAGCGGGGAGGCGCCTTCAATCATAACGGCGGTCGGGTTCAGGGCGCGCAGGGCTTCGCGTACTTTGATGACGTTCTCGGCGTCGGCGGTATCAACCTTATTGATGACGAAGACATCCGCAGCGCGAACGTTGGTCTCGCCGGGGTGGTAGGCGGTTTCGTGGCCGGGACGATGCGGGTCGGCCACGACGATTTGCATATCAGAAACATAGAAGGGGAAGTCGTTGTTGCCGCCATCCCACAGGATGATGTCCACTTCTTGCTCGGCGGCGCGCAGGATTTTCTCATAATCGACACCAGCATACACAATCACGCCGTTATCGATGTGCGGTTCGTATTCTTCGCGTTCTTCGATGGTGCATTCATACTCGTCCAGGTCGTCGTAATTGGCAAATCGCTGAACTTCCTGGGCGACCAGGTTGCCATAAGGCATTGGGTGGCGGATGGCAGCCACTTTGTAGCCCATATCGCGCAGGATGAGCGAGACGCGCCGGGTGGTCTGGCTTTTGCCGGAGCCGGTGCGCACGGCGCAGACTGAAACGACCGGTTTGGTCGATTTAATCTGGGTGTAGTTCGTACCCATCAGGCGGAAATCCGCGCCCAGGGCATTGACCAGCGAGGCCTTGTGCATGACGTACTCATGCGGCACGTCCGAATAAGCGAAGATAACCTGTTCGATGCCGTGCTTTTTAATCAGCTCGGCCAGTTCTTCTTCGGCGTGAATGGGAATACCAGCCGGGTACAGGTCTCCAGCCAATTCGGCAGGGTACTGGCGGCCTTCGATGTCGGGAATCTGGGTGGCGGTGAAGGCTACCACTTCGTAATCCTTGTTCCCGCGGAAGAAGGTGTTGAAGTTGTGGAAGTCGCGTCCGGCGGCTCCCATGATGAGAACTTTGGTAGGGGTCATGCAATTTCTCCTTTACAGAAAAGATGAATTTTCAGGCTCGGTTTGTGAGTTCAGCAGGCCTGCCGGGATTTTTGAAGTCGTCCACAATCAGGAGATTTTGGACTCCGGAAACATCCCCTGCGCCTTAGGGGGATTTCGTGGCGCAAAATACCATTTTGCGCCTGCCTTACAACTTCAACAAACTTTGCTGATTTTTCGTCCCCGGCACGTCACCAAGGCCGTCACATCACTTCTGGGGCTGTGATGCCCATAAGCGCCATTAGAAATCGCAACTAAATTATAGCATTCTCCCACCGGACTTATATCACTTTTTGCAGGTAACATATTTCACCTGCAAACCTGGCAAGAAGAACAAGGCTCTCTGATATTTGCCGTGAAGAAGGCCGCATTTTGGGGTGTGGCACATGCCACCTGCCGAGGAGAGCCGGAAATTTGCTGTTCATGCCTGCAAGGCAGGCATGAACAGCAAATTTCCGGGTTTTTCTTGTAGGCCGCGAAGCGGCTATACACCGCTAAGACAGTCAGGGGGCTTACCACTGGAGGAATTCCCAAAGAACCAAGAACAATCTACCCTAGCGCACAAGCAGGTAGGTCACGGACAGGCGATACGGGCCGGGCGGCAGGTTCTTCGGCTCACACAACAGCCGCACTTGCTCCCCGATAATCGGCTGGATGGTGTACCCGTCAATATATGAAGTTACATTGGTATCGAGAGTGTCCCTTTCATAATCGAATTCTCCGCCGGTGAACTTGTGCATAAAGCGCAGGTTCAGTTGGGCCTCGTCGGTATTGATGGGGGTGGTTTCGTAGTTGTCCACAAAGACATGCACCCAAACGCAAATCTCCTTCCAACCTTTGACGGAAATGGTCTGGTCAAAAAGCACCTGGTAGCCAGGGCCGAACGGCTCGCTGGGCGCGGCCAGGGGTTGATTGGCAATCAACTCGACATATTTGGTTTTAGGACATAAGAAACACATGGCTTGCTCCTTTTCTCTGGCGAATAAAAAGCCATCCTCATTATGCGACAATTTTTACCCAAAAACAACAGCCAAAAACGCCTCCCTAAATGCGGCCTTCTTTACGGCAAATATCAGAGAACAAAAAAACGGAACTTTGCCCCCCTGTGAAGCGTTTATAATAAGTAAAGAGGAGAGAAAACTCATGAGCGCTTTATTCTTTGAAGATTTCCAACCCGGCCTGAAAGTCACCTCCGCCGGGCGCACTGTTACCGAGCACGATGTCGCCGCCTTCGCCGGGCTTTCAGGCGACTTCAACCAGATTCACACTGACGCCGAATTTGCCAAAGAAACCCCTTTTGGTCAGCGCATCGCGCATGGCCTGCTGGGTCTTTCGATAGCCTCCGGGTTGGCCGTCCAAACCGGTATTTTAGGGGCCAACGTCATCGCCTTCCGTGAGGTCGGCGAGTGGAAGTTCGCCAACCCCATCTTCTTCGGTGACACCATCCATGTTGAAATGGAAGTAACCACCACCAAGGCCTTCCCGCGCCTGGGCGGCGGACTTGTCACCATCCTGGCCAACGTCAAAAACCAGGCCGGGGAAACTACCATGAAAGGTACATGGACAGTTCTTGTCCGTTTTAAGCAAGACTGATTCCAATCTGGAACGCCATGACTGACCCTGAAGAGAAATCACCCCCTAAGTTTGACCCCAACCGCTTCTCTGCCACCCGACGCGTGAATCCCGATGAAGAAGGATTCCTCTCGCAAAACGAGGAATCCGGCACCATTCTGCCTGACGGCAGACGCTCGGAACGCACCTCCCCGCCGCCGCTCTACCCCGAGCCGGGAGAAATGCCACTACCCGAACGGGTCAGCGAAGTGGACCTGAACGCCACCCGCGTCACTCCCTCCGCCTGGCAGCCGACAGTACAGCAACGGCCGCCAGGCGGAGGCTATCCACCGCCCCCGCCGCCCGAAGAACCGCCCACCGAACCCTTCAATTTTCGCAAATCCATGGGCTGTGTCACGCGCCTGATGGTGATTGGCCTGTTCATCACCGTCATCCTGGGACTGTTGGGCGCCGTGATTGGCGTGTTGTGGTACGCCTCGGTCGCCGCCACCCTGCCCTCGGTTGAAGATCTGCGCGGGCGCGCCTCGCAGTTCGAGACCACCCGCATCCTCGACCGCAACGGCGTCCCGCTCTATGAACTGCTCGACCCGACCGCCGGACGACGCACCTACGTGCCGCTCTCGCAGATTTCGCCCAACGTCATTGCCGCCACCATCGCCACCGAAGACAAGGACTTCTACAACCATCCCGGATTCGATGTAGTTGCGATTATCCGCGCCCTGTGGCAAAACCTGCGCGCCGGTGAAATCGAATCGGGCGCATCCACCATTCCCCAGCAATTGGCGCGTGCCTTATTGCTGGGGCCTGAAGAGCGTTTCGAGCGCTCCTACAACCGCAAGGTTCGCGAAGTCATCCTGGCAGCAGAAATCAACCGTCGTTACAGCAAGAACGAAATCCTTGAGTTGTACCTGAACGAAAACAACTACGGCAACCTGGCCTATGGAATCGAAGCCGCCGCCGAAACCTACTTCCACACCACCGCCGACAAATTAACCCTGGCCCAGGCCACCTTCCTGGCCGGTTTGCCGCAATCCCCGGCCACTCACGATGTTCACACCAACCGTGAGGCCACCCTCAGGCGTCACAAGGACGTACTGGTGCTCATATACACCCTCAGCCAGGAGAGCGGCTGCATCACCGTCAGCAACAGCCCAACGCCAATTTGCGTGGGTGTTCAAGACGCCCTGGATGCCGCCAAAGAAATCGAAGACTATAATTTCCCGCGACCGGATGTCACCATGCGCCACCCGCATTGGGTGCAATTTGTGCGCGAGCAACTCGAATCTCAGTTTGGCGTACAGACCATCTACCGTTCCGGCTTTGTCGTCTACACCAGCCTGGATGTGCAACTGCAAGACATCGCCCAGCAAATCGTCAGGGACCAGGTCGCAAGCCTGGCGGCTAATCGGGCCACCAACGGCGCGCTGGTCGCCATCCGACCGCAGACCGGCGAAATTTTGGCAATGGTTGGCTCCCCCGACTTTTACAACGTGGAGATTGACGGGCAGGTCAACATGGCGACCAGCCCCACCCGCCAGCCGGGGTCTTCCATCAAACCGTTTACCTACCTGGCCGCTTTTGAAAAAGGCTGGACTCCATCCACCCTGATTTGGGATGTGCCTTCCTACTTCACGCCCTCCGGCCTGCCCAACGACCCCGGCGAACTATACACGCCGGTCAACTACGACCGTCGCTTCCGCGGCCCGGTCACGGTGCGCGCGGCGCTGGCAAATTCGTACAATATCCCGGCAGTCAAGACCTTGCACTTCGTCGGCGTATACGACGACCCCAGCACCGAATATGCCGACGGGTTAATTGGCATGTCGCAGCGTTTGGGTATTACCAGTTTCACGCGCAACGATTATGGCCTGGCCCTGACGTTGGGGTAACTGATCCAGAATGTTCGTCCATTACAAACAATTGGCTTCCATCCATTGGATTCCAAATGTTTATTACCTCTCCATCAGCAATTGCGATCCTGTTTCCATCCAGGGATGTAACAAATAGATTTTCGTAATTTTCTTCCAATTTATTCTGTAATGAACCTACATT
>JAWOIR010000229.1:0-9672 GCA_046484545.1 Anaerolineales bacterium | reverse complement strand
GATGGTTATCAGGGTAAGCAGGGTGAGCAGCAACATAGTCACCACCAAAATATTCAACAGGCGGCATCTGCGTGCTGTGTTGATATCGCTGGTTTTAACGTCAATAATTTTGTTCAGGGTTTGCCGAAGCGTTTTTGGAGAATTTGCATCCATGTCGAGATTAGAACAGCCACCAGCCAAGCAAGACGGCTGTTACGGTCATGGTGATGTTGTCCACATCTTTATGCGGCAGGGACTCGACCGCCATGCATGCCAGCGCAATCAGAGCCAGGGGCAGTAAGTAACTGGCCAGGGGCGCGGGGAAAATTCCAAGAGCCACATAAACTGACACTATCGCCAGCGAAAGCCCGAAGCCGCCGACGAAAACGCTCAGGGACCCGGCCACGCTCTTTTCACTCGACCACGGCAGACGGGTGGAGCGAACCCGCCGCCCGACCAGGTCGGCAACCCCGTCACCGCCGCACATCATCATCAGCGCGACCATCCCCACTGGCGAGTCCTTCCAAAAAAGGATGGTCAGGGCGACGAACATAATCCCATAATATAACGGCCCGCGCAGGATTTCACGCGGGTCGCCGCTGCGCGACATGGCCTTGACCGAGGCCTCATCTTTGATAACACCCAACCCGATGAGCGCAAACTGAACGGTAATCAGCCCCGGCACGAGCGCGGCCAGGTAACGGTCATACCATTCGCCGGGAAAGAGCAGCCAGCACAAGACAAAAATTGGCCCGGTGCCAATGTGGATGAGTTTGCGGCTCAGGCGGCTTTCAATCCAGCCGCGATGGGCGGCGAAGTCCATCGCGCGCAGCCAGAGTATCGCGGCGGCGAAGGTCAAAACCAGGGCAAGCAAAGGGTGCATGATGAGATTTTCTCCGATGGGCTAATATGGCAAATATAGCACATTTGGGGCTATAATCGCCCAACATTTATGCAAAATCATCCGTTTTCGCAGTTTTTTAGCGGCGCGCGCGCCGAGTTACCCATCCTGCTGGGGGTTGCTCCCTTTGGCATGATTTACGGTATCCTGGCGCTTGGCGCGGGACTTTCGCCGCTGGCGGCCCAGGCCATGTCAGCGATTGTTTTTGCAGGCTCGGCCCAGTTTATGCTCGTCCAATTGGTGGGGGCGGGGACGCCCGCCCTCGTGATGGTTTTGACCGGTTTTGTAATTAATCTACGCCACGCGCTTTACTCCGCTTCCATTTCGCCGCACACTCTCGGCCTGAATCCGGTTTGGAAGGGGATTTTGTCCTATCTCCTGACCGATGAAGCCTACGCTGTGGCAATTCTGCATTACAACGCCGATTCTGCGCCGATGAACAAGCACTGGTATTTCTTTGGCGCCGGGCTGACGCTGTGGACAGGCTGGCAAATCAGCACTGCGATTGGCATTTTCCTGGGGACGCAAATCCCGGCCTCCTGGGGGCTGGACTTCACCCTGGCGCTGACTTTTATCGCCCTGGTTTTCCCGGTCATCCGCGACAGGCCGACTGTGTTGGCCGCGCTTGCCGCGGGTTTGACTTCTATTTTGGCGTCTGACCTGCCGTATAAACTTGGCCTGCTGACGGCCGCCCTGGTCGGCATCCTGACCGGTCTTTTGGCGGAGCGCAAAGCATGAACACCATCTGGCCTGTGATGATTGCCCTCGGCATCCTAACCTACCTGACACGCCTTTCGTTTATCGGCCTGTTCCACCGCTGGCAGACGCCGGATTTGGTCAAGCGCGCCCTGCGCTATGTGCCGGTCGCCGCGCTGACGGCCATCATTGTGCCGGAATTGCTCATGCCCGGCGGCGTCCTGACCCTCAGCCTGCTCAATCCGCGCTTGCTGGCCGGCTTGCTGGCGATTTTTGTCGCCGTGCGCACCCGCAGCGTCACCTGGACGATTGCTATCGGTATGGCGGCTTTCTGGCTGCTGCGCTGGCTGTTGGCGGTGTAACTTGGTTCTCTAATATTTGCCGTTGACTGTCTATTTGATATGGTGCGGCATTCGCAGCCTGACAAGGAGAGCCGGAAATTTGATATTCATGCCTGCGAAGCAGGCATGAATATCAAATTTCCGTTTTTTTCTTGTGGGCAGTAAAGCGGTCATGCAGATAAGACAGTCAGGGGCTCATACCCCAGAATGCGGAGACTCATCGCGGAAATTCTCAAAGCGCCTGTAACTTTTGTCATAGGGGATTTGTCGGTTGCAGGGTATAGTTGTTGAAAGAATTTTTGTTACCATATCGAAAGGATTAACCCCGCATGACCCAAAAAGTTTGCCTTAATTGTGAGCGCACTTCCGAACAGATTCCCCTGCTGCTTCTCGAATACCAGGGCGAGACTTATTCCATTTGTCCGCAATGTATGCCGACCCTGATTCACAAACCCCAGACCCTGGCCGGGAAATTGCCTGGCAGCGAAAATCTGTCCCCGGCAGACCACGCGCATTAGTGTTTCCCGCCTCTCTTGCAAACCTCGCAATCTGGTATCATTGCGAGGTTTGTTTTTAATTCCGGCACATAAGGTAAAGAATGGACGCGCTGCTCACCAAACTTAAACTCACCCGCACTGGTTTCAACACCCTGCTGGTCATCTCGTTGTTTGCCCTCAACAAATTTCTGGCTTTTGTGCATGTCGGCATCATTTCGCGCCAATATCGCGACGACGTTCACCTGCTCGATACCTTTAATGCCGCCAATAACCTACCCGACGTGCTTTTTGCCCTGATTTCGGGCGGTGCGCTGGCGATGGCCTTCATCCCGCTCCTGACCGAATACCTGACCAACAAAGACCGCGCCGCCGCCTGGGATTTGTTCTCACGGGTTGCCAACCTGGGTTTTGTCGTCACCGCCGGAGTTGCGATACTGATTGCCATTTTTGCCGAGCAAATTGCCGCGCAAGTGATTGCGCCGGGCTTCCCGCCCGAACAACTCGACCTGCTTGCCGACCTGATGCGCCTCAACCTGATTGCGACAATTATTTTTTCCATCAGCGGCCTGGTGATGGCAAGTTTGCAGGCCAACCAGCACTTCCTGATGCCAGGCCTGGCCCCTTCGGCCTATAATTTTGGCCAGATATTGGGCGCAATCTTCCTCGTCCCGATTTACGGCATTTATGGTCTGGTGTATGGCGTTATCATCGGCGCGTTGCTGCACCTGCTTATCCAGGTTCCCATGCTGCTTCATTACGGATTCCGCTGGACGGCCTCCCTCGACCTTTCGAACAGCGGGTTGCTCGAAGCCATGCGCCTGATGCTGCCGCGCATCATGACCATGGCCGGGATTCAGTCCATTGTCATCCTGCGCGATAACTTTGCTTCCCAACTCCAGCAAGACGGCTCGGTCACAGCCCTGACCTTCGGCTGGATGATTATGCAGGTGCCGCAAACCGTCCTCGGCACGGCGATTGCGATTGTCATGTTGCCGACCCTGTCCGAATTTGCCGCGCGCAAAGACTGGACTGGCTTCATGCAGACCGTCGAGCGCGCCCTGCGGGTACTGATTGCCGTCAGCCTGCCGATTGCCGCTGTCGGCGCGGCGGGATTGCACCCGCTCGTGCGCGGTTATTTCGGTTTTGGCGAGGAAATCTCCAGTCTCATCACCTGGACGACCCGCGCCTTCCTGCTGACCCTGCTTGGCTACAACATTCACGAACTGGCCGCGCGCTCTTTTTACGCCCGCAAAGAACCCTGGATGCCGTTTTTTGCAGTTATCCTGCGCGTTTTGCTGTTCAGCGCGGTTGGCTTGGTTGCGGTCAACTTCTTCCGCGCCATTGGCGCACCGTTGATTGCGCTGGCTGAAATGTCGTTGCTGGTCGAGGCGATTTTGCTTTACCTGCTGCTCATCTCGCGTGTGGGACAGCCCCTCAGCGTTGGCCGGCCGCTCCTGCTGGGTTTGCTTGCTGCAGCGGTGGGCGGCGCGCTGTCTTATGTCATCGCGGTTTACATGCCGGGCGGGGCCATCTCGACCGCGCTCATCGGCATTGTCGTCGGCGGCCTGGTTGCGCTGGTGATTGTTTGGAGCGAGGTCAAACTGCTTTTCCGGTTGTAAACAAGTCCCAATCGGGTATAATACTTTCCTTGTGCGTGTTCCGCATACTTTATCGCGCCATTAATTCGCAAAAAAACAGCACAGGTTTGCCTGTGGAAAGTGCAAAACTATGACGAATCTATCCGATACCCAACCTACAAAAATCCAAAAACGAAGCCGCGCAGGTTTCCTGATTGGTCTGCTCGTCCTGACCGCCGCGCTCGTGTTCGGCAGTTTTGGCGGTTATCAATGGGGCATTGGTGACCGCAGGGCTGCCGCTCAATCCATTGTCTCGCAAGCGCTTGGCGAACAATTCGAAATGGCGCAGCAGGATTTTGAAGCCCGCCGCTTAGACATCGCCCGCCAGCGATTGGAATATATTCTGCAGAGAGACACTGCCTTCCCTGGCGCGGCTGAACTGCTCTCGCAGGTGTTGGTGCAGATGGCGATTACGCCCTCCCCAACCATAACTCCCACACCTACCATGACCCCAACGCCTGATTTGCGTGAACAAAGCGCGATTTATGAGCAAATCAAATCCCAAATGGCTGCTTCCGATTGGGACGGCGCGATTGCCAGCATGGACTCCCTGCGCAAAAAAGATATCACTTATCAGGCTGCTGAGATTGATGGCATGTACTTTATGGCCCTGCGCAATCGCGGTGTTGCCAAAATTCTGGGTCAAGCCCCCTATAATCCGCCCATTCTTGAAGGCGGCATCTACGACCTGACCCTGGCTGAACGCTTCGGCCCGATTGACGGCCAGGCTGCCGGTTTGCGCAATTTTGCCCGCATGTACATCCAGGGCGCCTCCAATTGGGAACTGGATTGGGGCCAGGCCGTCAATATCTTTGGCGATTTATACATCCATGTTCCCAACTTGCGCGATGGCTCGAACATCACCGCCACCGAACGTTACCGCATTGCGCTCCTGCGTTTTGGGGACGATTTCAACGAAAAATATGACCGCATCAAAGACCGCTGCCTGGCCCTAAACCAGTGGGACAAGGCTGCCGAAATTGCGCCCCTCGACGCGCAGTATGCGGGTAAATACAATGCGCTCTGGCAGGAATGCTTCCCGCCCACGCCCACGCCTGAGCCGTTCACTCCGACGCCCGAAGTTGTTCCCACCGAAGAAACTACCGAAGAGCCCGCGCCGGAACCCTAGTATGTAAATTCCCGCCGAACTGCCCCACCAAGCCTGGGGCAGTTTTTTCAAAGCCAAACTACCATGTCTCTCTACCTTCACGATATTCCCCTCGCCCAGGCCAAGCAGGCCTTCCATGATGCCCTGCAACAAGCCGGTCTCTGGAAAATTCTTGCCGAAGAAACCATCCCGCTCGACGAAAATGCCCTCGGGCGTGTGCTGTCCGAGCCGGTCTGGGCCTTGCGCTCCTCGCCGCACTATCACGCCGCAGCCATGGACGGGTTTGCTGTCCGCGCTGAAGAGACTCGCGGCGCGCAGCCCTCGGCCCCGGTCACGCTACACTTGCCAGATGCCGCCCAATACGTCGATACCGGCGACCCGCTGCCAGACTGGGCCAACGCCGTCATCCCAATTGAAAACGTCGAAGCCCTGGATGAGAGCGGGGGGATTTGTGCGGATATCCGCCGTCCGGTCTCCATCCGTTTTCGGGCCTCGACTGTGCCCTGGCAGCATGTCCGTCCCCTGGGGGAAGACATCGTCGCCACCCAACTCGTGCTACCGGCTGGACACATTCTGCGTCCCTATGACCTGGGTGCGATAGCCGCCTCCGGGCACGCTTCCGTTTCGGTGGCGCGGCCTCCGCGCGTGGCGATTCTGCCCACCGGGACGGAACTGGTCCCGATTGGCGCGGAACTCAAACGCGGCGACATTCTCGAATACAATTCCCTCGTCCTGGCGGCGCAAGTCAAAGCCATGGGCGCGATTCCGACCCGCTACCCCATCACCCCCGATAATTTCGACGCCATCTGTGCCCGCGTCACCGAAGCCGCCCAGACGCATGACCTGGTGCTGCTCAACGCCGGCTCCTCCGCCGGGGCTGAAGATTTTTCTTCGAGTGTGGTTGAAAAACTGGGGCGTTTGCTTGTGCATGGCGTTGCCGTTCGGCCAGGGCATCCGGTGATTTTGGGGTTAATTAACCAAAGACGAAAGACAACTGACGAAAAAACGGATGATGATTCTGGTTCGGTCCTTCGTCCTTCGTCCTTCGTCCCCATTATTGGTGTTCCCGGCTATCCCGTCTCCGCCGCGCTGACGGTCGATATTTTCGCTGAAGAAGTCATCGCGCGCTGGCTGGGCCGCCGCCCGGCGGAATTGCCCCTCGAAACCGTCACGATGACTCGCAAAGTGACTTCCCCCTCCGGCGACGACGATTTTATGCGGGTAGCCATCGGGCGTGTCGGCGAGAAGGTGCTGGCCGCGCCGATTGCGCGTGGGGCCGGAGTCATCACCTCGTTGGTGCGCGCCGACGGGTTGGTGCTGATTCCGAGCGGCATCCAGGGCGTCGAGGCAGGGGAGGCGGTTCAGGCGCGCCTGTATCGCTCGAAGCAGGAGGTTGACCGCACGATTTTCTGCATTGGCTCGCACGATGTCATTCTCGATTTGATGGCGCAGTTCCTGTCTGACCACGAGCGCAGGTTGGTTTCGGCCAATGTCGGCTCACAGGGCGGGTTGGTGGCGCTTAAGCGCGGTGAGGCCCATTTGGCCGGTTCACACCTGCTCGACCCGCAGACCGGCGAATATAATCTGAAATACATCCGTCAGTATTTGCCTGGTGTGCCGGTCAGGTTGGTCGGATTGGTCAACCGAGAGCAAGGGCTGATTGTGCGGCGAGGCAACCCAAAGGGAGTCCGTTCCTTGCAGGATTTGGTTCGGGAGGAGGTCGCCTTCATTAATCGGCAGCGCGGCGCGGGGACGAGAGTCCTTCTCGATTATCATTTTGATAAATTGGGGATTGACCCCGAATCGGTGCGCGGCTATGCCGAAGAGGAATATACCCACCTGGGCGTGGCGGCGGCGATTGCCAGCGGGCGCGCCGATTGCGGCCTCGGCATTCCGGCGGCGGCCCAGGCCTTGGAGTTGGATTTTGTGCCGCTCTTCCATGAACGTTATGACCTGGTTATCCCCCAGATTTATGCCCAAAGTGACCTGCTCGCGCCGTTGTTCGATTTGCTCGAATTGCAAGCATTTCGGAATGCCGTTCGCGCCCTGCCGGGTTATGATACGTCTATTATGGGCAAAATTTTCCTGGAGGACGAATCATGAAAAACGCGCTGGTCATCGACGATTCACGCGTCACTGCTGATACGCTGGTGCGCATTCTCAATGCGCTGGGCTGCCTGGCACGCGCGGCTTACGGGTCAAGCGCGGGCATGTCTATTTTGCGCGAGGAAACGCCCGACCTGGTTTTTCTGGACATAAACATGCCGGGCGTAAGCGGATTTGAGATTCTCAGGTTTATGAGCCGCGAGCCACGATTGGCCGGAGTGCCGGTTTTCATCGTTTCTTCGGAGGAGCAGCCTGAAACCCGTGAGCAGGCCTTGCGCGAAGGTGCGCGCGCTTTCCTGACCAAGCCGGTGACGGTTGATGTGATTGATGAAGCGTTGCGAGGCTTGCGTTGATAAAAGAGCGGGAAGTCATGATTCGATTTCTTTCTGTCAGCTTGTCTTTGCTGGCTGTTTTGCTTTTGCTGTTTTTTGCACGCAGAACGTATTATGCCCTGCCTGAATCCCCTTTGGAGGGCCAGGATATTTATTATTCTTACGTCGAAGGCCGCCGCCTGACCGAAGGGAAAAATCCGTATGCCCGCATTTTGGACGGGGACATGCGCGAAAATCAGAAATATGCCACTTATTTCCCTGTTTTCTATGAATTGTCTTATCTGAGTCAATTGGCGGGATTGCGCTCATTGGAGCAGTGGATTGGATTTTGGAAGCCCATCTTCTTTGCTTTCGGGCTTGCAATCGGCTTCTTGATTTATGCCGCTCTGGCGGTCAAGAGAATGGAATGGTTTGGGGTGCTTGGAGCGGCGTTCTGGTTGTTTGGGCGCTGGACTCTCAAGATTGTCGAAATGCAAACCTTCGACTTTATCCCGATTTTTTTCACCCTGCTGGCCCTGGTTCTCTTTCCGCGTTATAAGTGGCTGGCCCTGTTTTCCTTCAGCCTGGCGCTGGGATTCAAGCAAATCACGATTTTCATTGCGCCGTTGTTCCTGGTTTGGGTCTGGCAGCGGGCGCAAAGAGACCGTCTAAAACAGGTCTTTCTGGCTGGTTTGGCAATTGCCAGTGTGCCGCTGGTTTCCAGCTTGCCCTTCCTGGTCTGGAATGCGGAGGGCTTCGTTCGCTCGGTGCTTTTCTCGGCCACGCGTTATGGCGCGACCCAGTTTAGTGTGCCATCCATTGATATTATCTTTGGCTGGGAAGGCCTGGCAGGGCGAATGTTCATGCTAGCGCTGTTGGCGTGTGTTTACCTGCTGGCGTTCAAAAGACCGGGGTATCTCTTCCTGTTCTCGTTTTTTGCCATGTCGATTTTTATTGACTATAACTCGGTGCTTTTCTCCCAGTATCCCGTCTGGGTTGCGCCCATGATTCCGCTGATTTTCCTGGATTTCAAGGCCGAATGGCCATAGTGGGGGCGTCTGGTAACAAGAATCCAGGTTCTCTGATATTTGCTGTGAAGAAGGCCGAATTTTGAGGTGTGAGCGCGCCGCAAGCGTGCACACACCCCAAAATTCGGAGACTTACCGCGGGAATTCCCAAAGAGTAAAAATCTACAGGCATAAAAACAGGCAGGAGGTAAATTCCTGCCTGTTTTTGTTATCGCTGTGCTGGCCTGTTTACGGCTGTACTTGCCACAGCCAGACCAGCCCTGTCCAGGTGCTGACGGCTATAAACCTGCCATCCGGGGAAAAGTCGACGGCTGAGATGCGGTCTGGATTGCCTTCGCGGTCGAGATGTTCGAGGGTGTGCAGGACTGACCAGTCGTCGGTCTGCCATAATTTGACCGTTCCGTCGTTGACATTTCCGCCCGAAGCCAGGATGCTTCCGTCGGGCGAGAAGGCCACGCAGGTTACACCAGATTTGGTATGTCCGGTCAGGGTGCGCAATTCGACGCCATCGGAGACACGCCACAGTCGTACTGCGGCCTCACCGTTCTCACGGGCATTACTTACCGCAAGCAAGGTTCCATCCGGCGAGAAGGCAATGCTTCTTGCACCTTCGTAATTGGTTGTCAGTTCAAGGACGTGACGTATGTCCCCGCTGGGATAATCGCGCAGGATAACCATCCCATCGATATAGCCGGTCACCAGGATACTCCCATCCGGGGAGAAGACCAACGACTTAATCCAGATATCCACGCCGGTTTTGTCATCCGGTCGCTCAAATTCCGCCAGCATTTCACCATCGGCCAGCCGCCATTTCCAGACAACGCCCTGGCGGTTGCCGGTTACGACGGTTTCGCCGTCAGGCGAGAAGGCCACCACGCTGCCAAAACCGGAACCGAGGGTGCGCACTTCTTCGCCGTCACTTACCTGCGATATTCGCGCGCCGTAGGAGGTCTGCCCGCCGCCGATAAGCGTACCATCAGGCGAGAAATCAAGGCTTTCGGCGGCATGACGGTGCTCAATGCCGCGCACAAATTCCCCGCTGATGGCGTTGTACAAACGGATTTCAGG
>JAWOIR010000184.1:0-9713 GCA_046484545.1 Anaerolineales bacterium | reverse complement strand
GCGGGCATGGTGTGGCCGGTGCAGTTGACGACAATCGTGTCGGTTGGTTTAATGATTCCGGTGCGAATCAGTTTGAAGAGTCCGGCGAACGCGGCAGCCGAAGCCGGTTCGGCGGAAATACCTTCCATTTTTGCCAGCACGTGCATGGCGCGGAAGGCTTCCTCGTCTGTGACGCTTTCGAACAGTCCCCTGTTTTCTTTCAGTTCCTTGCGCAGCAGAGGATAGGCGCGGCCTGGTGTGCCGGTGGCCAAGGTTTCGATATGCGTTTTGGGGTTGATGACCGCGCTGGCTTCTTCCAGGTCTTGCTTCCAGGCATGCACCATAGGGGCACAGCCTTCGGCCTGGATGGCTGCGATGGCTGGAATGTGGTTGGTAAGCCCCATTGACTGCATTTCGTGAAAGCCTTTGCTAATTCCTATTGGGCCGAGTCCGCCGCTGATGGCCTGGACGTACCAGGTAGGGGTGCGCCAATAGGAACCGTCTTCGGGCGGGCCAAGTTGGTCGGTGAGTTGCTCGGCGATTTCGTAGGCGATGGTTTTCATCCCCTCGACCGAGGTGATGGTGCGCGCGCCCATGTCATGGTACAAACCGCGTTGTTCAGCAAATTCGGCGGCAATTTTCTTGACTTGGTCGTAAGACCCGGTTACTTTGACTACCTGGCTGCCATACAGGGCGATTTCGCGCATTTTGACGGCAGGAACCAGGCTGGTGACAAAAGCCCACAGTTTGATACCGGCGCGCGCCGCAAAGGCGGAATAGGAGATGGCAACGTTGCCGGTGGATGCAGCCACCATCTCGGTGATGCCGGCTTCTTTTAATGCGGCAATGGTGACAGCCGCCTGGCGGTCTTTGAAGGATGCGCTCGGCCCCTGGCGCTCATCCTTGATGAAAATGTTGGGGCAGCCGAGCATAAGCCCCAGGTTGATGGCCTGGATGAGCGGTGTGCCGCCTTCGCCCATGCGCAAAGCGGGAACGGGCTGGTGAATGGGCAGCAATTCGATATATCGCCATAAATCAAAGGGGCGCTTTTTGAGCAACGCTGGCAGGCTTTGTGAAATCTTTTCGTAGTTGTAGATTGCCTTGCGCCACTGGCTTTGACATTTGGGGCAGTTGAACTCGCTGGGGTGGTAGTTGGTGGTATGCCCGCAGTCAACACATTCGATAAAGAAGGACATTAAACAATCTCCTTGCTGTCAATAATCATTACTTCACGAAAGTTGGAAGAATTCCCGATTTTTGGTGTGTGTAGCGGACGCGCATTTGCGGCCCGCTACACACACCAAAAATCGGGCTCCTTGCAAAATATTCGTGAACTACTGATAATCAATAAAAGGCGCACCTGGGTACGCCTTTTCAGTTTGTCGTTATGTTTGTTTGAGCCGGTTTAGCGCTTTTTCCAGTAACTCAAACAATTTATCCTGTTCCAGCATGGCTTTTTGCAGCATTGTTTTGCCGAGGTTTTGCAGTTTTTGTCGTTGCTCTTCGTTCAAATCTGCGCCGCTGATAACAAGAACGGGAATTTCTTGCAAGTCGGGCGAGGTTTTCAGCCGTTCCATGATTTCAAATCCATCCAGGTCTGGCATGAACAGGTCCAGGATGATGGCATGCGGCTTTCGTTGCTGTATCAGTTTCCAGCCTTGTTCGCCGCCTTGCGCAAGGATGGGCTGGTAAGCGTCTTTTTCTGAGATGATACGTTCTATCAGGCGCAGGTCGTCTGTCGAGTCGTCAATAATGAGCACTTCCTTGATGGTGCCGTCGCCGTTCAGCCGGTTGAGGGAACTGAGCAGGTCATCTTCGAGGATGGGTTTGACAAGGTAATCAGACGCGCCCAGACTGAAGCCTCGTTCTTCTTCTTCGACAATTGAACAGACAATCACGGGGACATCGCGAATATCGGGGTCGCTCTTGATGTCGGCCAGTACCTGCCAGCCATCGAGTTCGGGCATCATGATATCCAAGGTGATGGCGTAGGGTTTCAGCCGCTTGATGGTGTCTTTGGCATTCGCCGAGTTGACGAGCGGTACAACGTTGTAGCCCTGCGGTTTCAAGTAGCGTTCATACAGGCTGATGATTTGCGGGTCGTCATCAATGCACAGGATGATTTTTTCGTTCGGTGCGCCTTTGACGTTGGTCTGGTGGTAAACCGGCAGGGTGAAGTAGAAGGTGCTGCCCTGCCCGACTGCGCTGTGTACGCCAATCTGCCCATCATGCAGTTCGACAAGCCTCTGGCAGATGGAGAGACCCAGGCCGCTTCCACCCGATTTTCGGGTTGGGGATGAATCGACTTGCGAAAAGGCCTGGAAGAGTTTTGTCTGGTCTTCGGGAGAGATGCCAGGGCCGGTATCCTTGATGCTGATAAGCACTTCCTGCGCGCCAGCTGAGTTGACGTGCGCTGTGGCCTGGATGGTGATGGCTCCCTCGTCGGTAAATTTGGCGGCGTTGGCAACCAGGTTGAGAAGTACCTGGCGAATACGCATGGCATCCGCTTTGACGGCAGGCAGGTTGGGGGCTAGCTCTTTGACCAGTTTTACGGGTTTATCCTTCACAAGGCCGACGGCAGTGGACATGACGCTGTTAATCGTATCGCCAATATTGAGTTCTTCAATAACCAATTCCATCTTACCCGCTTCAATCTTTGACAGGTCAAGTACGTCGTTAATCAGGTTGAGCAGGTGCTGGCCTGAGTTGTAAATGGCCGAAAGGTCTTGCTGTTGCTGCTCATTAATCGGCCCGTCGATGCCTTTTAGAATCACGCGCGAAAAACCGATAATCGAATTGAGCGGTGTGCGTAATTCGTGCGACATGTTGGCAAGGAATTGGCTCTTGATGCGGTCGAGTTCACGCATTTCGTTGACGGCTTTTTGAGCCAGTTCATAAGAACGGGCATTGTCGATAGCGACGGCGATTTGGTCGGCAAGTGTTTCAAGGATGGCAATGTCGGCAGCAAGAAATGCGCCGACATCACGCGATTGAATATCAATTGCGCCGATAATACGCGAACCAATCTTGAGAGGGATGGCCGCTTCAGCGCGAGTTTCGGGCAACAGGGGGTTGGGGCGGTGAATTGGGTCAATAGCTGTATTGTTAACAATCAGGGTTTCGCCGTTTCCGGTGGCGTTCCCGATAATGGATTTCGAACCCACTGCCAGGCTGTGCTGGCGGTTTTTCATTTCTTCCCCAGCCTGGCCTGTGGCTTCGCGTAAAACTGCATTGAACCCGGTTTCTTCCACTGTGAAGATGGAAACATGGTAGTAGCCAAAACGCGAGCGCAGCAGATTCACGGTGCGTTCAAAAAGTGTAGGCAGGTCGAGGGTCGAGGTAATCAGGCGGCCAACTTCGGTGGCGGTTGCCAGGTATTCGTTTTGGCGGCGCAGGGCTTCTTCTGCGGATTTACGTTCAGTAATATCGCGGGCAACCCAGAAGACTTCGCGCTCGGTTAGCTTTGAGACGCTGGCGTCAAACCAGACCTTTTCCCCGCTAATATCGAGCGGGTATTCAAACTGAATGGCCTCTTCACTTTTTAACCCACGCTTGATGGCATCCATAAAGACCGATTGCAGTTCCTGCGGGACAACCTCGTGAACGGTTTTTCCAAGCAATTCTTCTGCCGGCAAGAGCAGGCGGGATGGGTTGGTGGGCGCAATGCGGACATAGCGGCCTTCATCATTGAAAACAATGATGACATCTTGCATCGAGTTGAACAGCACACGCAGTTCGGCTTCTGACTTGCTGAGGGCTTCTTCTGCGCGGATTTTCTCGACAACGGTGGCAAGTTGTGGGGCAAGACGCTTCAGGATTTCAAAGTGTTCGTTGGTCAATACCAGGCTGTCATCGTATGTTTGGGTGGCAAACATACCGATAACTTCCTTAGTCTTAAGAGGAACGCCCATCCATAGCAGAGATGGGCTGCCGTAGCGCTTAATTTCTCCACTGTCGCTCAGTTCATCGATTTCTTCGGAAGTCAGGAAGGCTGCTTTTTCATGCCGAATAACATAATGGGTTAGATTATTGGATGGTTCGTGCGATTCCCAGGGTTCGGGGTCTTTTTCATCCACCTTGAATGGATAGGAAATAATATTGTTTTCCCTATCGTAAAGCGAAAAGTAAATGTTTTTTGCCGGAACAATATGCAGGATGCTCTGATGAATTTGTTCCAGCGCTTTGTTGGTGTTTTCTGCCTCGACCCCGACCCTGACGATTTCGGCAATCACTTCATCGACTGCTTCATCCAGTCGCTGAGCGGTTACATCCTTGTTGACGCCGCGATAGCCAATCATGACATCGTTTTCGTCGAGGATGGGCAGGCCGTTGGTCATCAGGATGATTTCGCGCCCTTCACGGGTCAGGTTGCGGTTTTCAAAATCTACCATGCGTTCTTTTTGTGCAAGCATGGTTCCCATGATTGGCGTAACTCGTTCAGCCTCATAAGATGGCATAAAATCGGTGGGGCTTTTGCCATACATTTCTTCAGGCCGATAGCCAAGCACATCAAAGACTTTGTCGGAGCAGTAGGTATAGCGGCCTTGCAAATCAATTTCCCATACCCAGTCTGCCGAGGCCAGGGCTACATCGCGGAAGCGGGTTTCCGAAACCTGAATATCCTGGTAAAGTTTGGCGTTTTGAATGGCAATTGAAACTTGGCCTGCCATCGCAACCAGCAGGTTTTGATGACGTTCAGTGTACAAGTTGGGGGTTTTATCGTTTTGTACAACGATTGCGCCCAGCACTTGCTGGCCCAGCGATAGTGGTACACCAAGCCAGCATTCTGGAACGGTATCGTCTCCGAGTGGTAAAATATCGACCCCAATTTTTTCTGCGCGCTCCGCAACCCTGTCTGGCAGCAACAAAGGTTCGCGGTCTCGCAAAACTTTGGCGGTCAGACCGTTGCCGATGGTTGTCCGGTCGATTTCTCCAGGTTGTCCATCGAAATAAATAGCTGGGAACGATATTTCTTCATTTTCAGGGTGGTATATAGAGACAAAGAAGTCGCTTACATCCATTAACCTGCCCGCGTATTTGTGAACAACTTGCGATACTTCCTCGACTGTCAACAGGGATGAAATTTCGCGCGCCATTTCGTTCAGCACTGAAAGGTCTTCCCTTTGGGTTTCTGTTTGGCTGAACAATTGTGCATTTTGCAGGGCAATCGCGGTCTGGCTGGCAACGGCTACCAGCAGGTCGCGTTCCTGCTCGGTGTACAGGTAGGGGATTTCGGTGCTCTGAACGACAATTGCGCCCAGGGTTTTATTACCGATGGCCAGCGGCACACCCAGCCAGGAAACGGCTGGTTTGGTATTTCCCAGGGCAACGAATTTGATGCCCAGTTCATTCATCTGGCTGGTAACATCGCCATTGAGCAGGACGGGTTTGCGGATTCTCAGGACATAGTCTGTGAGTCCGCTACCCATTTTTCGGTCAGGATATTCGATGCGTTCTTCGCCTATTGTAACGACAGGAAACGACAAAGTTTCATTTTCGTTATCCAGTAGGGCGACAAAGAAACTTTGGGTATCAATCAGTTGGCTGGTGTATTTATAGGCGTTTTCAACAACCTGTTGGATATCCAACTGGGTTGCCAGTTCACGCCCCATCTCGTTCAGGATTTCGAGATTGCTGTTTTGCTTTTGGGTTTGCTGGAAAAGTCTCGCGTTTTGAAGCGCCAGGGTCAGTTGGTCTACAACGTCGCGAACCAGGGTTTGCTCTTCAGAATTCCATGTGCGGTCTTTTTCATCGATAATTTCGATGTTGTTCCAGGAATCGCCCATATTAAATGGGACGGAAAGGGTCGAGACTTCGCCAGAACCTGCATCGGTGACAACTGCCGTTGTGACGCTGCTCTCAGGCATGGGTAAGCGGCCAGTGTGCAGGGCAGTCGGCTTGGCCGACGCGGTAATTTTTGTCAGGGTTGGCTGGCTTTTTTTCTTGCGCGACGGCTTTTCTGCCTCTTTTGGCTTGGATTCTTCCAGGTTTTCAGGGTCGGCAATATCGCTAAAGATTTGATTGAGCCGATTACGAATCTTTTTGTTGTTTGACATATTCCGTTAACTCCTCAGCGAGCATTCGATACTGTTGCGCTCCCCGGCTCTTGGGCCGATACTGTGAGATAGGCACGCCGACAATCGGGCTTTCGCGCAGGCGAGTATCAATTTCGATGATGGATGAGAACAATCCTGCGCCGAAGGTTTGTTGCAGCTGTTCCTTGATGACGCGATGAGTTCTATTACGCTGGTCCAAAAGTGTGATTAGAATGCGGTAGGCCAGTTCCGGGTTGGTTTCCTTGCGCACCCGTCGAATCATGACCATCATATCCCGCAAGGCATAGGCTGAGAAATACTCGGCCTGGGTTGGGATGATGAGCAAATTTGCCGCGCTAAGCGCGTTGATGGTGATTGCGCCCATCGAAGGAGGACAATCCATGATGACGAAATCAAAATCTTCAACCAGGTTGGCCTGTTCCAGGGCGTCGCGCAGGGTAAATTGGTAATTGATGCGCACAGGCAGGAAATGTTCGGCCTCCGACATTTTTGCGCCGCAGGGAATAATAAACATGTTTTCCGTGCTGGTTTCCTTGATTGCGTCCCTGGCAGATAACCCTTCAAGCAAAACCTGGCTGCTGTTCTGGTCTGCGTTTGCAGGCTCGATATTGTTGGCCAGGCTCAGGTTTGCTTGTGGGTCGAGGTCTATTAACAGCACACGCTTGCCAAGTTCAACAAGGGAGGCGCCCAAAGAGAAAGTGGTGGTCGTTTTCGCAACTCCGCCTTTTTCATTGGATACCGCAATTACGTAAGTCATATTCGCCTCCTGTTATCAAAAAATCTCGTTTCCTGGTATCTATTGGCTGCTCGATTCTTGTGCTTGTTTCTCTGTCGGTTTAATGCGAATTTCTCGCGCGTTCAAGGCATTTTTGATTTCATTCACGGCAATTGCAAGCATTTCTTCGGGGTCGTTGGTATTCCTGATTTTGGTTGTGATGGTTGCCACAGCGCGTTCGCGTTCGGCGCGGCGGGTGGTTTCCTCAAACAGGCGGGCATTTTCAGCTGAGATGGCCAGGCGGTCTGTCACCGATTGGACAAGTTCAATCTCATCTTTACTCCAGGTTTTATCTCCAGGCTGCCGGATGTTGACAATGCCCAGAATTTCGCCGCGCAATTTAATTGGCACAACCAGCGAGCTTTCATCCGATTCATCTTTGTGGACGGTAATATCGCCGCTTTCCATGGCTTTATCAAACTCTGGTTTTGCCAGTGGTTTGTCCAATGGGCTGGCGCCGCTGATTTTATAGTGAAAACCAGCCAGGCCAGTTTCACTTGAAAGACGCCCCCATTCCGATTGAAGGTATTGGCGGTAAATGGTTTCGGTTTCGGTAAGCGATTTCTGGGTGTTTTCAAACAGGCGCACATTCTCGATGGCGATTGCCACCTGGTCGGCCAGCGCGGTGAAAACCTCGATATCGTCTTGCGAGAAAGCGTTGGCGTCAGTGCTTTGAATATCGAGTACACCGACAATCTGGTTGGAAATCTTCAAGGCCACCGCCATTTCGGAACGGGTTTCAGGCAGGTCAGGGTTGTTGAAGAAGATGGCATCATCGCCGGTATCGAGGGCCACACGCGGGGTTCCAACGTAAGCAACGTTGCCCACGATGCCGGTTTCACCGATTTTTAAGCGGTGATTACGCGCCAGCATTTTTTGTCCGCCTTCACTGTTGGCAGCCACCAGGATGGCGTAATTATCGGCCTCGTCGTTAAGGAAGATGCCGACGTGGTAATAGCCCAGTTGCTCACTGATGAGTTCTGTAACCGTTTTGAACAAGGTATCCAGGTCGCGGATGTTGGCAACAAAGCGGGCCACATCAGCAACCGTCTGGAACTGTTGGGCGCGGCGCTGGTTGGTTCTTACCTGTTGCTGCAACTGCACCGATTGTGTTTCGAGTTCCTGGGTGCGTTCTGTGATGGTATTTTCCAAATTCTGTTGCAGGCGGATAAGTTCAGTATTGACTTCTTTTTGCTGTTCCGTGCTTTTTTGCGCGAAGGAAAAACTTTGATTTAGGCGACTAATCAGTGTAATTTGGATAATTGTGGTTAGTACTGGAACAAGAGTGCCGATGATGATAATATCCGTCAGGTCGGTTAATTCACTTAACCTGTTGTTGAGAATACCGGCTGTTTCTAAAATCCCCATGCCTGTCATGGTGAGCATGGTTAATCCGCCAAATATCAGCACACCTTTTGTGCCCATCGTAAGACTGCTTAAAATAATTACAACGACAGTAATCGGAATAACCGAATCATGCAATCCGTTTGCTTGAATGGCGATGATAACCGTAGTAATCAGGATTGCCAGGGGCGATAGGAAGCGTGCCGGGAAGGTCTTGCCTCTCAACAGGAATGCGCCGCTAATGTTTAATAGGAGCCAAAGTGCCCCAACGATGGCAGCCTGCGTGTATAGGCCTTGCGCTAGCGTAAACAAGACCATAGCAATAGTGGCAACATAGATGGTGATTGTGATGTTGCGCAACATGCGAAGATTGGACGGGCTGTCCCGTTCAATCTCGGATGTTTCTCTGAAGGTTTCTATTAGCCAGATGTAGAAAGACGATTGCATGGTATTGCCTTTTTATTCTGTTGGGGTATCTTGCTCGCGCAGTTGGATAACGATTTCAGAGCCGGGCAGGGCGCGCCCCAGTTCTTCGGCGGTGGTTTGCAAGATGTTACGCATATTGACCGACGCGCTGATTTTCGATGTGATTTGCCCGATGGTTTCTTCCCTGGCGGCTTTGCGCTGGGTTTGCGTCACCAGGCGGGCGTTTTCGACCGCAATCGCCACGCGGTCTGCAACAGCGCGGATGATGTCCATTTCGTCTTCTGTCCATTCCCGGTCTGTTTGCGATTTCAGGCCCAAAACGCCGATGACTTCGTTGCGCAATTTGATGGGCACGCCAATCCGCGAGTCCTCGTCGCGCCAGATTTTCACGTCTCCCGTTTTCTGGACTTCGAGCAATTCGGGCGTTTCCTGCGGTTTATCGAGACTCTCGATTTTGGTCAGGCTGTATTTGTAGCCGAACTTGTTTTCGTCACGAACAAACTCCCGCCACTGGGTTTTCAGGTATTGGCGGTAGATGTTTTGGGCTTCGGCCAGGGCTTTTTGTGTTTGCTCATACGCGCGTGCGTTTTCGAGTGCGACAGCAACCTGGTCAGCCAGCACCGAGAGTAATTCAACATCTGACTGACTGAATGCGCCCGCCTTTTCGCTTTGCACATCGAGCGCGCCGATGATGTTTTTGCCGATTCGGAGTGGCACGGCCATTTCTGAGCGTGTGTCGGGCAGGTCGGGATTGTCGAAGAAATAGGCATCATCACCCACGTCCAGCGCGATTCGTGACAGGCCGGTTCCGGTGACGTAACCGACAATACCGCTGCCGCCAACCCTCAAGCGATGGTTTCGTGCGAGCATTTTCTGGCCGCCTTCACTGTTCGACGCGCTCAACACGGCCCAGCGGCTATCTTCGTTAAGTAGGAAGATGCCCACGTGATAATAGCCAAACTGTTCGCTGATGACCTGGGTAATGCGCGGCAACAGTTCCTCGGTGTTTTGGACAGCGTTAATGATGGTGCTGACTTGGGCAATGGCTTGCAACTGGCTGGCGCGTCTTTCCTCCTGGGCGGCCAGGGCTTCGAATTCCTGGCCGCGACTGGTCAACTCAACGGTACGTTCGG
>JAWOIR010000216.1:0-6685 GCA_046484545.1 Anaerolineales bacterium | reverse complement strand
GTGGGGATTTTTCCGACGATGAAGAACCCGGTCGGGTTGGAGTGTCCGGCCAGGGACAGGTTGGGGAAGCGCGCCGAAAGGACGTGCAAGGTGGCGTGTTCGAGGGCGTGGTTGCGGCGGGTCGGCTGGATGTAAGGGGCTTGCAGGAGATTGAGATTTGTCATTTTTTAATCCTTTAACGCAGAGACACGGAGAAGGGGAGACGCAGAGTCTTTTAGGACGCAAATTTTACGGAAGAGGGCAAATTTTTCTTTCTCTGCGCCTTAAAACCTTTGCGACTCTGCGTTAATCTTTTTGCCTCACCAATGCCAGGTGGAGCCTTGCTTGCTGTCTTCGACGGTGACGCCCAGTTCTTTCAGGCGGTCGCGAATCAAGTCGGAGAGCGCCCAGAGTTTTTGGGCGCGGGCTTCGGCGCGGACTTCCAGCAACAGGTCGATGAACGGGTCTGCGCCGCCAGAGCCGGTTTTTTCTGCCAGGCGCAGGCCAAAGACGCCGGTCAGTTCGCGCAGGGCATCCTGGGCGGGTTGCAGTTGGGCGGCGGTTGCGCCGGAATCGCGAGCGGAGTTGATGGCTTTCGAGAGTTCATAGAGCGAAGCCAGGGCCAGCGGGGTGTTGAAGTCGTCGTCCATCGCGTCGGTGAAGGCCTTTTTAACAGTCTCAGCCTGGGCTGTGAGCGCGGACTCGGCCTCGGCGGGGATTCCGCTTGCAGACGGCGAGACAGGCCGCAGCGCAGTCTTGAGCCGGTCGAGGGATTTTTCAGCGGAGTCCTGGTTTTCGTCTGAAAAAATGAGCGGGGCGCGGTAATTGCCCATCAACACCAGCATCCGCATGACATCGGCGTCGCGTTTGCTCAGAAATTCCTGAATGCTGACGATGTTGCCGAGGCTTTTCGACATTTTCTCGCCGGCCAGTTGCAACATGCCGTTGTGCATCCAGTAGCGGGCGAATTGTTTGCCGGTGAAACTTTCGGTTTGGGCGATTTCGTTTTCGTGGTGCGGGAAAACCAGGTCGTTGCCGCCGCCGTGAATGTCGATTTGCTCGCCAAGTTCGGCCAGGTTCATGGCCGAGCACTCGATGTGCCAGCCGGGACGGCCCTTGCCCCAGGGCGAATCCCAGGCCGGTTCACCGGGTTTGGCGGCTTTCCACAGGGCAAAGTCCATCGGGTGGCTTTTGGTTTCTTCGACCTGGATACGCGACCCGGCCTGCATATCGTCCAGTTTGCGGCCTGAGAGTTTGCCGTAGTCGTCGTCTTCGCTGACGCTGAAGTAGACATCGCCGTTGGGGGCGGCATACGCGGCTTCTTTCTGGACGAGGCCCTGGATAAATTCGATGATTTGCGGCATGGTCTTGCTGACCTGCGGCTTGGCGGTGGCCGGCAGGATGTTGAGGTCTTCGAGGTTTTGGTCGAACTCGTCGATGTATTTTTGCGAGAGGGCGAAGGGGTCGATGTCCATTTCGTTGGCGCGGTTGATGATTTTGTCGTCCACGTCGGTGTAGTTCATGACGTGCCGAACGTTGTATCCGCGATATTCGAGGTAGCGGCGGATGATGTCAAAAACCAGGGCCGACATGGCGTGGCCGACATGGGCGTCGTTATAAACCGTCGGGCCGCAGACGTACATTTTGACCACATCCGGCTCGAGGGTTTGCAGTTCTTCTTTTTTGCGGGTGAGGGTGTTGTAAAGGCGAATCATGGCTTTCTCCTGATGATGCTTGGCTCAAATCTTCGTAATAAGTTCCCGCAATTTGGGTATGAGCGTGCTACGCACGCTCATACCCAAATTGCGGGTTTCTTCGCGGCAATGCTACAGAGCCAAATTATAACTGGTTGTGGTAAAATTTTTCTCGCGCCCTCGTAGCTCAGTGGACAGAGCGTTGGCCTCCGGAGCCAGAGAGCACGGTTCGAGTCCGTGCGAGGGTACTAAAGACAAAAAAAGACCGCGCCTGGTGCGCGGTCTAAAGTTTTAATTTGACGGCGCTGCCCATGCGTACCGTTTTGCTCTCTCCCTGTGAGCGCAACGGCAGGACGACGTGGAAATCGCTGCCCGGACATTTCTCATCATCCTGGCCTTCGCTTTCGACCCAGATGCGCCCGCCGTGCGCGTTGACGATGCCGCGCGAGAGCGCCAGCCCCAGCCCCGCGCCGGAGCCTTTGAATTTGGTCTTGCCGGTCGAGTGGCGGTTGAGTTGGTCGCCGGGCTGGTAGAACTTGGTGAAGATGATTTCCTGCAAGGATTTGTCCACACCGACGCCGGTATCGCTGACCACAATTTCGACGCCGCCTTCAGGCAGGTCGCGGTTGTTGGGCGGCAACTGGCGGCCCGAAACTTTTATTTGGCCGCCATTGGGCGTGAATTTGATGGCGTTGCTCAGGAGGTGATAGAACAACTTACGCATGGTATTCGGGTCGGCTTTGATGGCGGGCAGTTGCGGCAAGTCCATCGACAATTCGATTTCCCGTTCGGACAGTGAGTTGGCCAGTTCCTCCGCGACGGAACGCGCCAGCTCGGTCAGGAATACGTCCTGGCGATGCAGTTCGAGAGTGCTGGCGTCGAGTTGGGCGATGTCGAACATCGAGTCCATGATTTCAACCTGGCGCAGGGTCGATTTGTGGATGCCCTTGACCAGTCCGCGCACCTGTTCGGGCAGGGAGGGGTCTTCAATCAGCATTTCGGCATAACCGCGCGCCACCGTCAGCGGGGTGCGCAGTTCGTGCGAGGCGATGCTGATGAAATTTGATTTGGTCGTTTCGAGGCTGGCCAGGTCGCTGTTGGCTTTGTCGAGATAGGTATAGGCTTCGCGAATTTGATTGTTTAATTTACGCAGGTTTTCGACCAGGCGCGCGTTTTCGAGCGCAACCCCGGTCTGGCTGGCCATGGCCGCCAGCAGGTTAAGGTCTTCTTCGGTGTAGCGCAGCCCGGAGCCTTTGGGGCCGAGCGCGAGCAGGCCAATCCACTCGCCTTTGGCATAAATCGGGACGTAGACATCAATGCCCATGCCGCTCATCCACTTGCGCTCCTGGATGGGGGCATCCATGAAGTTCGGGGCAAAGTCCACGTCATATTGCAGCAGGGCTTCGCGCTGTTCAAGGAAAAAACTTGCGATTGAACTCTCTTCTGAAAAAGCGGCCTCGCCAGTCGGCAGACTGCCCACGCCGCGAATGGGGCTCAGGCGATAAATTTTCCGCTTTTTTTCGTCAATTTCAGGGTCAATCAGGAAAATCAGGCCCTTATTGATTTCGAGTGCTTCCATAATCAGGCCAACCGCCACCGTTGCCAGTTTTTCCAGGTCGAGAATGTTGCTGATGCTGGTGGAATACTCGCGCAGGATTTGGGAGGGGTCGTACACTTCCAGGTGGAAGAGTGCGTTATAAGTGCTGCGCACCGCGCCAAGCAGGGGCGCAAAAACCAGCGAGAGCAAGACTGCCACCCCCGCACCCAACAGCAAGGGGTTGAAGGCAGTCATTTCGCCAAAAACCTGCTGCGCCGCCCAAAAGACGCCGATATATAACAGCATGGTCACGACCGCCGAAGAAAGGTAAATTAAAAATTGGCGGCTGATGTCGCGCACATCGGGCAGGTGTCCGCGCAGGATGACAAAGGTCAGGAAGACCGCCGCGCCGAGGCGCAACAGGTTGCCCTGCCAGGTTGCAACGTAGAACAAAGCGATGTCATTTGTCAGCAGTAAAACCAGCACAAAGACCCAGTAAATCATACGGTTGCGCAAAATCGGCATGTGCGCTTTGCGAACCGCCCTGAGCAGCAGGAAAATCGTCCAGATGGCAAGGATAATCCATGAGGCAAAGACAAACAACAGGTTCTGCAGCGCGACCAACGCGGCCAGCAAAGCGATTGCCAGCAAGAATGGCCAGTTGCGCGCCATCGGGATGGAGGCCACCCGAATCATCTGCGCCATCAGCACGAGCAAAGCGACTGCGCCAACCTGGGTGATGAGTAGCAGGCTTTCGGCGCCAATCTGCACCCAGCCCAGTGTACTAAGGGCAAAAACCACCTCCAGGCCCAGTCCTGCCAGCAGGAAAACAACCAGGAGCGCAGACAGATAGTCCGGTTTGCGCAACCGGCGCGCGGCAATTAACGATAAAACCAGGTAGGGAATTACCGGCAGAAAGGCTAAAAAGATGGGTTGGTACGCGCTTAAATCGCCCATATTCTCATAGTATAACCGAAATCATGGTGCCATGATTTCGGGAAATTACGGTTCTTTAGGAATTCCCGTGGTAAGCCCCCGCATTTTGGGGTATGGGCGCGCGTACGCGCGCCCATACCCCAAAATGCGGCCTTCTTCACCCCGAAGGGCGCCGGGGCAGGCAGGCAAATATCAGAGAGCCGACCAAGTTGCAGTTCAAATCAACATGTTCACAGGCTATAATAGAGACAACCACACGGCTGGAGGACAAAATGGCAACTTACGAATTTCATGTTTCGCGCAAGGCACGCCAGCAATATCAATTTGACGAGGAACTCTTTTCGACGGACGGACGCGCCATGGTCGCCAATTTCGAGGCCGCCCGGCGTTTCGCCGCCAAATTGTCGGCGGGACGCCCTGCCCCGGTGCCGGCTTCCGACATCAACGCCCTGGGCCTGCTCGACGAGGTCATGCACATCTTGATTCGCCATTACGAGCGTCAGAATCCGGGGGTGATGGGACGGGCGCTCTCCGCGCTCAAGGCTGAGGTTGGTGATGGCGCAGTGGATGCAACACTGTACCGATTCAGCGACGAATTCCCGGCCCTGGCCGTTTATAAAAACCAGGTCACAGCCGCCGATTACCTGAACGGAAAAACAGCGAGCGGCGTTCCGCACCGCGAGACCACGCTCGAAGAAATGATTCTGCTCAACGTCACCAACCTGAACCCGGCGGTGCAGCCCTATAAAGAACTCTTCGACGACCAGACCCTGCGCCAGGCCAGCGCCTACGAGAAAATCGTCGGCGGGCTGGACGGTTTCTTTAAGGGCGAGCCAGGCTTCGGCGGGAAAGGCTCCGGCGAAACGCTGCTGGATGTGTTAAAAGCCCCGGCAGCGGCATCCCCCTACTCGCTGGCCGGTCAGCTCGAATTTGTCATCCAAAAATGGGGCGCGATTTTGGGCGAGGAATTTGTCCTGCGCCTGTTGCGCGGCATGGATTTTGTCAAGGAAGAGATTATCCGTCACACCGGGCCGGGCGGATTCAGGGGCAGTGAACCGCTGCCCGATTACAGCGGCGACAATGAGTACGAACGCTTCAGCGCCGACCGCGAGTGGATGCCGCGCCTGGTGCTGATTGCCAAGAACGCCTACGTCTGGCTCGACCAACTCTCGCGCCAGTACGGACGCGACATCTCGCGCCTCGACCAGGTGCCGGACGAGGAACTGTCCCTGCTGGCCCGGCGCGGATTCAGCGGCCTGTGGCTGATTGGCCTGTGGGAGCGCAGTACGGCCTCCAAGGAAATCAAACAGCGCATGGGGCAATCGGACGCGGTCGCTTCGGCTTATTCGCTGTATGACTATGATATTGCCCACGACCTGGGCGGCTGGGATGCCCTCAGCAACCTGCGCTGGCGCGCCTGGCAGGTTGGAATGCGCCTGGCGGCGGACATGGTTCCCAATCACATGGGGATTGACTCGAAATGGGTCATCGAGCACCCGGATTGGTTCCTTTCGCTGCCGTATTCGCCTTACCCCAATTATGAATTCAACAGCGGCGACCTTTCGCACGATTCGCGGGTTGGGATTATCCTGGAAGACCATTATTACAACCACTCGGATGCGGCAGTGGTTTTCAAGCGCGTCGACCGTTCGTCGGGCGAGGTGCGTTACATCTATCACGGCAACGACGGTACCTCCATGCCCTGGAACGACACCGCCCAACTCGACTTCCTGAAAGCCGAAGTGCGCGAGGCGGTCATCAAAACGATTTTGCATGTGGCGCGCAATTTCCCGGTCATCCGCTTCGACGCGGCCATGACGCTGGCCAAGAAGCACGTCCAGCGCCTGTGGTTCCCGGAACCGGGCGCGGGCGGCGCGATTCCGTCACGCTCGGAGCACGGACTGACCCGCCGCGATTTCGAGGCCGCCATGCCGCAGGAATTCTGGCGCGAGGTGGTCGACCGCGTGGCCGCCGAAGTGCCGGATACGCTGCTGCTGGCCGAGGCCTTCTGGATGATGGAAGGCTACTTCGTGCGTACACTCGGCATGCACCGCGTGTATAACTCAGCTTTTATGCACATGCTGCGCGACGAGGACAATTCGAAATACCGCCAACTGGTCAAGAACACGCTCGAATACGACCCGCGCATTTTACAGCGTTATGTCAACTTTATGAACAACCCGGACGAAAAGACCGCCGTCGAGCAGTTCGGCAAGGCCGACAAATACTTCGGCGTGTGCGTGGTCATGGCGACCATGCCCGGCCTGCCGATGTACGGACACGGCCAAATTGAAGGCTTTGCCGAAAAGTACGGCATGGAATACCGGCGCGCCAAGTGGACCGAAACCGCCGACGAGGGCTTCATCAGCTACCACGAGCAGGTCATCTTCCCGCTCGACCACCGCCGCCACCTGTTTGCCGGGGTCGAGAATTACTGGATGTACGATTTCTTCACCTCCGCCGGGTACGTCAACGAAGATGTGCTGGCCTACTCGAACAACCAAAACGGCGAACGCAGCCTGGTCATCTATCACAACAA